>JAEWCT010000168.1 GCA_023390485.1 Pseudomonadota bacterium | reverse complement strand
TCGAGAACGTCGAGATGCACTTGATGTTCTCGGGGATCTTCTCGATCACCGGCGCCGGGCACTTCTCGTTGAGGGTCAACAGAATGGCGTCCACCGACTTGGCCGTCTCGAGCATCTCGTCGATGGTGATCTTCGGGTTGTCGCCGTGCGCGATAACATCATAAGTCTCTCGGGCGCGGGCCATGGCGGCTTCAGGCAGAGGCCAGGTGATCAGGATCTTCTTTTTCGACATTGGTTGAGTGTTCTCCGGGAGATCGGACGTTGATCGCAGGCACCGCTTGTGCCCGACCAAGGCGGTCCTGACAAGCCCGGTACGCCGCTGCACTGCACCGCAACCGGCCGAAGCGAAACGCTTTTTTCACCAAGAGGGGCCAGAATGGCCTTTCGCCAACCTTTGGCCCGCCTTCTCGTTCGAGACACTCGTCATGCGTAAGATCCTGCTTGGTTTGCTCCTGCTCGCTGCTGCCAAGATCTGGTATCAGGACCACGCCTATCGCGCCGCCATGGGCGAAGCCGTGATCGAAGCATATCGCGAGCGCGCCATCGAGGTCTGCCGGCGGAATGCTCCGAAGCGCCCGGCCGGGGCGCGCGACGATGCGACGGTTGTCTCGACAGTCTCCTGGGGACCGGCTTCGTCGATCGAGGCCGTCATCGGCAATCCCGATGTCAGCGTCGCGATCTGGGATACGCAAAACCCGCTCTGGACCGAGCGCTTTCGCGATCCGCACCTCATCCTGACCGCCACGACCAACTCCGGCAGCGCCCGCTGTGCCTATGACGTCCACGAGGGCGGCGCGAAGCTCTCGCTTAGGTAGCGCCGGACCCACTCCCCACGTCATCCGCGCGTAGGCGGGGATCCGTCCAGATGTCTGTTCATTGCAAGCATTCGGCTTGGACAGATCCCGGCCTTCGCCGGGATGACGTTCTTGATAGGTATCGCGGGATCGTTGCTGATGCACGCATGGCGCGGAAAACGTTAACTAAAAACGCCCTGTTCATAATTGATCCTGACAATGGCCGGGTGAGTCGGCTTTCGCGGCTCGCGGACGAACGCATTCGGCGACCGGTTTTCACCGGCTTTACGGGACGATGGACCAACAAGCGGCATCTGCGGCAAAGCGAGGAACCCGGTTCGGGCTTTCGGGTGCCCGTTCGGCCGTCGTCAAGCGCGCCAGGGCGGTCACCTGCTTGCCGATCGCCGCCGCCCTCATCGCTGCCGGCATCGTCGCCGTCATTCCCGATCGATATACCGCCTCGGCCATGATCCAGACGGATCCGCTGCGGAAGGATCCGACCCCGGCTGTCGAAGTCGATGACGCGTCTCTATCCGATACGCTCGCTTCAGAAGCCGAGCGGAAGGAGATCGAGACGCAAATGGAATTCCTGCGATCGGCGTCGATCCTCGATGCCGTCGCCGCCGAGCTGCATCTTGCGGACGATCCCGAGTTCAACCAGCGATCGATGCTCTCGCGGGTCATGGCGCTTTTCCGCAGTCCGGCTCCAGGGGAAGACCTTCGCGCGGCGATTTTGAATAAGCTCAACGTCAGCCGCGTACGCAGCACGTTTCTCGTCTACGTGCACTTCACGTCGGCCGATGGCGCAAAGTCTGCGCGGATCGCCAATGCCATCGCAAACCAATTTCTCGCGCAGAGACCATCGCCTATTGCGAAAGCCGCCGTGGCCGTGCGCAAGCCGGGTGAACTCACCGCTTCGGAGCGGATGTTTTCATCGCTGGTCGAGAAGTACGGCTCGGCTGTGACCTTCGCGGGTCCACGCATTGTCACCATGGCGGGTCCACCCGCTCGCGCTCAAGGGCCGAAGCGCATCCGCATCGTCGCGATCACCGGCGGATCGGCGCTGCTGCTCACCATCCTGCTTGCGCTATGGCTCGAACGCGAAGCGCTGCTGCGCACGCGAAAGGTCGAGAAGACGCTCGCCTGTCCGCACATGATCTCCATTCCGGCGATGGCGCCGCCGAGCGATCCGTTAGCCAGCGCCCGCGGCGCGCGGATGATCGTCGCCGAGCCCCAGGGCATTTACGCCGACGCGGTTCGCAAGGTCTGCAACGAACTCGGACAGCGGAAAAGCGAAGATACTGCGCATGAGACTGGGCGCGTGATTTTGGTCGCGTCGGCGTTGCCTGACGAAGGCTCGGAAATTTTCGCGTCGAACATCGCGCACTATTTCGCCGTCTCGTCTCTGCAGACGCTCCTCGTCGATTGCGATTTTCGCGGCAAGGGCCTGACGCGCGAGCTGACGCCGCAGATTTCCGGCGGGCTTCTCAATCAGATCGCGGCACGGGCGCCAATCGAAGATGCAATTCTGCGCGATTGCCTCACGGGGCTGCATTTCTTGCCCGCATCCGGACCTGCACCAATTCCTCTTGCGGTGCCGACCGCCATCCGCTCTCTGGAATTTTCGGGCGCGATCGCCGGCCTCAAATCGCGCTTCCCGATCATCGTGCTCTCGGCGCCGCCGTTGCTGCCGATTTCGGACGCGCGCGTGCTTGCGGAACTTGCCGACGACATCGTGTTTCTGACCGCCTGGCACCGGACACCGCAATCGCTCGCACGAAAGGCGCTGACGCTGCTCGAGGCCAATCAGAAGAAAGTCGTCGGCGCGGTGCTGACGGATGTCGCCGAGGATCAGGCCACCGGCATCATGAGCTTCGCCGCGATCTTCGACGAAATCCGCCGAGCTGCCCGCATATCGACAATCGAGCGCGCTGCCTGATATTGCATCAGCACCACAACTATCCGAAATGGATTGGCGGCCGATTAGAGCGCGCAAAACGACCTTCCGCAGTGGGTGATGAAATTCTGGTTTTAGGAAGTTTTTCCCGTCTGCTCAGGAAAAATTCTCGATGCGCTGCGATTGCGAAAATCCAGTACTCGGATTGTCGTTTGGCGGCACCTGAAAACTGTTCTAAATCAAAATCCCACGGGCCGAACTCAACCTTCTAATCTTACGAATTTCACACTGGCAACCGGCGGCCAAAGTCGCTACACGCGTTTCGGAAATCCGACATCCTTTCGATAAGAAAAAGGTCATCGCGTGATCAGAACTTCCAAACGTTCCTGGCTGGCTTGTGCGCTCGCCTTGCCGATCGGTGCTTTCGCGAACCAGGTTGTTGCTGATCCTGCGCAAACGCCGGCTGCCCCGACATCCGGGACACACGTAGAATTGAACAAGCTCGAGGCCTCGGAGAAGGGCTGCCGAGCCTATATGGTCGTCAATAATCCCGGCGAAACGACCTATCAGTCGTTCAAGATTGATCTCGTTCTGTTTCAGACAGACGGCGTTATCGGCAAGCGCTTTTCCATCGATCTGGCGCCGCTCAAGCCCAAGAAGAAATCCGTGAAGCTCTTCGAGATCGACGGAATCCAGTGCGATAAAATCGGCTCGCTCCTCATCAACGACGTAATGGAATGCAAGGCTGAAGGCGGTGCGGTTTCCGGCTGCCTCGATAACCTCAAGACGTCTTCACTCACGAACGTGCAACTTTCAAAGTAATGCGGTGACCGCCTGATGACTGAAGAAATTACCGGAAGAGATTTGTCGATCCTCGGCCTCTTCCAACATGCCGATATCGTTGTGAAGTGCATCATCATCGGGCTGTTGCTGGCCTCTGTCGTGTGCTGGGCCTTGGCGTTCGAAAAGTTCATTCGCGTGTGGCTGGTCAATCGCGAGATCCGCACTCTCGAGAAAAGCAGCGCCTCGGCCAATCTCCCGGCGGGCCGCGCGAGCAGCCTGGTCGGCGCCGTGGGTGATGCCGCCCGTACGGAGTGGGCAGAAAATTCAGACGCTTCGTCGGGCGAAGTGCGCGACCGTCTCGAAGTCGCCATGCGTGCCGCCGTCAAGCGCAAGCTGAAGAGCATCGAACAGGGGTTGCCGTTTCTCGCGACGCTCGGATCGGCCGCGCCGTTCATCGGATTGTTCGGAACCGTCTGGGGCATCATGAATTCGTTCACGGCCATCGCGCAGCAGAAAGACACGAGCTTGGCCGTCGTTGCGCCCGGCATTGCCGAAGCCTTGTTCGCAACGGCCATCGGTCTTGCTGCCGCTATCCCGGCCGTCATTTTCTACAACCAGATCACGGTCGCGCTCGGGCGTGCGTCGGAACGCGTTACGCCTGCCATCGTCAATCTGGCGCGGACGCTTTCCCGTCGTGGCGTTGAGGGTGTGAACTAATGGGAATGTCCGTTGGCAGTTCGTCCGGCGAAGACGGCGATACCTACAAACCTCTCGCCGAGATCAACGTCACCCCGTTCGTCGACGTGATGCTCGTGCTGCTGATCATCTTCATGGTCGCGGCGCCGTTGATGGTGCAGGGCGTGCCCCTCGATCTGCCAAAGACGTCTGCCTCGAAGCTCGGGTCGCAGAAAAAGCCAATGGTCGTTTCGCTGGCGCCGGACGGCAAGCTGTACATCCGTGACGAGGAAGTGACCCGCGAGTCGCTCGTTTCCCGTCTCATGCAGATCAAGTCGAGCGAGGGTGACGGCATCGTCTATGTCCGCGCCGACAGGAAGATTGCTTATGGCGACGTGATGGAGCTGTTGGGACGGGTTGGAGAGTCGGGTTTCGCCCGTGTCTCGCTGCTGTCGCAACCGTCGCCATCAGGAGCGACTGCGAAGAACTGATGCCGAAGGCCGCCGGAATGAATGCATTGCGAGCGATTGCTGTTCTGCTGTCCGTGGTCGTTCACGGGACGATCGGCTACGCCGTGCTACCGGAGTTGCAGAATTCCAATATTGCCGCTCTCGATCTCGGCAAGGGCATGGACGTCATGCTGGTCCAGGGCGCCGAGCCAAGTGAGACCACGCAGAGCGGTCAAGCCGCGGAAGAACAAGAGGAGCAGCGCGAGGTTATCGCCATGCAGGCCGCTCCTCCGCCGCCCCCGGAGGAGAAAAAGCCGGACGAGCTTCGTGACCTCATCTCGTCGGACGCCAGCGAAGTCCAGTCGGAAGCGGTGAAGACGGAAGACCCTCCACCACCTCCGGATACACCGCCACCTCCGCCCGAGACCGCGCAAATGGTCAACCAGCCAGAGATCGCAGCCCGGGTGCAAGAGGTGCGAGCCACTGGACAAGCGGCAGGCGGCGATGCCAAGGCGTTCGGCCGCTATCTCGGCCAGATCAACGATCACGTGCAGCGGGCGAAGATCAATCCGCGGTCTTCCGTCGCCGGTACCGTGGTGATGAGATTCACGGTCGACGTCGACGGCAAGCTGCTGTCGAAGGAAGTCGCCACAAGCTCGGGTTCGAAGCTTTTGGACGATGCGGCGACCGCGGCCCTCGACCGGGCGGCACCGTTTCCGCCTATCCCGCCGGAGATCAGCATCAAGCCGCTGGCGTTTACCCAGCCATTCAAATTCATAATGCGCTAAATTTTTTCAGAATTTGATTAGGGCCTGTGCCGCCGGCAAAGCGCGGCTTCCCTCTCCCCGCAGAGGGAGAAAGAGATCGCCCGGCGAGACGCGCTGGTGCGCGCTTCCGACGCCCCCGTCTTGGGAAACTTCGCAACCGCGAATTGTAGCTGCCGGAAAATCCAAGAAATTTTCCTAAAAGACCGACGATTTGCTGCGGCGCGCCGTCGTTTTCACGGCTCTTGGATTAACCTTGAGTTAGCTACTCGCCCCTAGATTGAATCCGCTACAGGCTGTGCCTTGGGTTTCGCGTTATGATTTTTGGATCAGTTGGAAACGCCAAATCCAACTCCTTGATGAATGAGTATGCCACGCTTTTGAGCGATGCCGTATTGCGTCATCGCGCGGTCATTGCAGAGCAATCGGCACGGATCGAGGCGGAACTCGCCGGTAAAGTGAAATCCGAGTTCATCGCCAATATGAGCCATGAACTCAGGACGCCACTGAATACCGTCATCGGATTTTCGAAGCTTCTGACGCAGCATCACTTGCGGCGCCTGCCCGACAAGGAGATCGTCGAGTACGCGACGCTCATCCAGGATGCGGCGGGGCAGCTGCTCTCCGTCATCAACGATATTCTCGATATCTCTAAAATTCAGAGCGGAAAATATACGCTCGATGCGCGCGAGGTTAATGTCGGCGAGATTCTCGCCGCCAGCATCAGCGCGTTCCGGATGATGGCCACCGAAGCGCACGTCGATTTGCGCTTCGCAATAGCGCCCGATCTGCAGCCGATCCGAGGCGACACCGAGAAGCTGCGCCAGATCTTCATGAACATCATTTCCAACGCGCTGAAGTTCACGCCAGCGGACGGCACCGTAGACGTCAGTGCACGGCGAACCAGCAACGGCGGCGTCATTATCGCCATCCGCGACAGCGGCGTCGGAATGACGGACGAAGAAATCAAAATCGCGATGACCCCCTTCGGACAGGTGGACGGCGGCCGTTCGCGCTGGCGCGAGGGCGCAGGCCTCGGATTGCCGATCGCCAAAGCGCTCGTCGAGCTGCATGGGGGCTCGGTCGAGCTCCGTTCGAGCAAGGGTACGGGCACCGAGGTCGTCATCAACCTTCCCGGCCGGAACAGCGTAAGCGCGGTCGATACCCAGTCCATTAATTCCAATGGCAGTGAATGAGCCCGAGATCCGGATGGGAATGTCAGGCAATCACAACCAGAACCAACTGAACGGCGGCTCCAATGCCTCCATCGGGCGCATCGTTTCGGTCACCGGATCGAAGGCGATCGTTCTGCTCGACGGTGCCGGCGAGCTGCGTGCGCGCTCGCCCGACGGGCGGCCCGAAATGGGCACGCTGCTTGCCATCGAGACCGGGCGTACGACCGTCCTCGCCATCGTTTCGGCGCTGAGCGTTCCGGTTCCCTCACAGCGCGAAGGCGACAGCGAAGTCTGGATCGCGGAACTCGGAATGGTCGGCGAATTGACCAGCGCGGGCGAAGGCAAGCCGCCGAGATTCAACCGCGGCGTCAGCGGCTATCCCGGGCTCGGCGACCGCGTGCGTCTTGCATTGCGGACGGAGC
>JAEWCT010000072.1 GCA_023390485.1 Pseudomonadota bacterium | reverse complement strand
GAACGAGAACGTGCTGCATCTGGCGTCGCTGGTGCACGTTGGAACCGAGGTCACCGTCGTCCGCTCGCTCAGCGGCAAGATCGCAGCGAATGCGAAGGCAAAAGCCGCGTCGCCGCCGCGATCGTATGCGCGCGGCGCGAACGCCCCGATGGATGATGACTACGATCCCTATAACGGCTGGCACTAAGTGCGCTGCGCGGCGTGGAGGGCTTTGAATTCCTCCATACCGAGGGTTGCCACCGTGTTCAGATTGTCGTCGAGAATTTCGTAGACGAGGTTTTCGATGTTCCGGTTGCTGAAGAACGCAATCACGTCTTCGTCGCCACCGCCCTCGCGATGCGGCTCGCCATCCGCCGTTCCCGAGACGTAGGCCCCGGTCGGCCGGACCTCTTTCAACTCGCCGTTCGGCCGGTAAATGCGCAGTTCGCCGCGCAGCGTCAGCGTGATGTAGTCGGCCTTGTGCCGGTGCAGCGCGATCTGTGAATTGGCGTCGAACTTGAAGAGAATATCGACGATGCGCTTTTTCTCGTCGACCGCGCAGATGTGATAGGCGAGGTGCGGAAAGCCTTCGAGCGTGTACCAATCAATATGATCTTCGAACGGAACCGTCATCGCGGGCTTCGCGTGCAAGGCTGTGGTCATCGGTTTCACCGGGTTCTTGGTTTGGGCAGCACGCGCATAAAGCGTACGCGTTCATAACGCTAACGTGACTTGAAGCCGCCTCCGCTGCTTGCCATTTTGCGCCACGTTCGAGGGAAAATTGAGCCCGGCAGCAGCGATGGCGCCCCGTCTTTCAGGAGTTACCAGGGCAAGCTCGCTTGGCCCCATAACAGCATTCATGGAATGCCATGGCGGCTCGATTGCGCGGGTGCTTCGCAAGGTCGATCTGCCGTTTGCAATTCTGGAACAGCGCGAATTGATCGTGCCGCTTCGGGAGCAGTTTCGCCTGCTCGAGAAAGCAGCCCGCGAGACCGGCGACGCGTACTTTGGCGCGCGTCTCGGCCAAGCCGTGAAGAGTGAAGACCTGAGCGCGTTCGGTGCCTGGGTATGCAAGGCTGAGACGCTTCGCGATGCGATGCTTCGCGCTCACGCCGGTCTGAACGTGATGCTGCAGACATCGACCGTTCTCACGGTCTCTCATCACGGACCGCGCGTCCGCTGGTCGATTGAGTTCATAGAACCGGAAACCGACGGGCGGCACCACAACGAGTTTCTCGCGCTTGGTTACGCGATGGACGTCGTCCGCGGTTACGCCGGTCCGGGCTGGCGGCCGAACGTAGTGATGACCGCGCTACCCTTGGGCTCGCCCCGCGCGCCGCTTGAAGACATTTTTTCAGCGAACATTTCGCACGGCCACGCGGTTCCAGCGATCGAGTTCGATGCGGCCCTGCTCCGGAACACGATCTATTCGGGACGATCGGCATCGGACGAATGCGCGGCTGGCAACGAGCCACCTGTGCCCCGCCAAAGCGATGTTCTGGCGACGACGGTTGCGGTAACGGAGCTCGCTCTGCACGAGGGCTATCCGCGCATCGCCTGGGTCGCTGCGAAGCTCGGAACGACACCCCGATCGTTGCAACGCCGGCTCGGCGAGAACGGCACGTCCTTCGTCGATCTGGTCGACGATCTGCTAAGCCGCCACGCAAAGCGGCTTCTGCGGGAGGGCCGGACGTCCGTGACGGATATCGCTTTGTATCTCGGCTATTCGGACCCTGCGCATTTCACCCGCGCGTTTCGCCGGTGGACGGGACAATCACCGCGCGCGTACCGACAAGCGGCGCATCACGGGTGAAATCAGCGATGGCTCCAGGTGGTGAAAGGCGAACGGGCGAGGCTTGAGTTCTCGTAGCGCGGATCGCTCGTCACCTCATCGCCGACCCACGGAGGCAGCGTGATCGATTGATCGGCGCTGTCGAGTTCGACCTCCGCCAGAACGAGGCCTGCGTTCGCCCCTTGGAAGACGTCCACGGTCCAGATGTTGCCCTCGAAGGGAACGTCGTAGCGAACCTTCCTGATCGGAGACTCTATGCTGAACTGCCGCAGCATCTCCGCGGCATCGGCCTTCGGGATTTTGTATTCGAATTCCTGCCGCGACAGCGCACCCGCCGCATTCGCGCTCTTTAGCGTCACGTAGCCGTTGTCTCCATAGATGCGGACGCGCGCTTTCACCAAGGGAGTGCGCGCGAAATAACCCTGCTCTATGGGCGCGCAGCCGATCTCAAACTGCCGCCAGCCGTCGTCGTGCACGACAAATTTTCGTTCAATTTCGATTGCCATTCGATCTCCGCCGGAGAAGCGAGCGTTAAAGAAGTGTGACTCCAAACTAGGTAGGGTGCCTATGGGCTCAAATCCACAGGTAGCGCGCGTATACGAAGTTAATGTATCGCCGCTCAGCTCGGCCGCGGATCGGTGAAATGCCACTATGCATCTTACCGCTACCAACGGCGGCGCGGCGATGGAATATATCGGGCGGCCTGAGATCGTTCGAGTTCGGGCGCCGACCGGCACAATTTGAAATGGATTTATCCGATGAAAGTATATCTGACAAACAAGACGGCCGTCGTCACGGGTTCGACGGTCGGCATAGGCCTCGCGATCGCAAAGGGCTTGGCGCGGGCAGGGGCCAAGGTGGTCATCAACGGCCGGCGTCAGGAAAGCGTGGATAAGGGCATCGCTGCCGTCCACGATAGCGTCAAGGCAGCAGCCGTCTCAGGAGTCGCCGCGGACGTCTCCACTGCCGAGGGCTGTGCCGCCCTCGTCAAGGCGGCTCCGGCCGTCGACATCCTGATCAACAATGCCGGCATC
>JAEWCT010000053.1 GCA_023390485.1 Pseudomonadota bacterium | reverse complement strand
GATGAAGCCAGCATCGTCAGAAGCGAGAAACACCACGCAGCGTGCGATCTCGCCCGGTTCCCCGAGGCGGCCGACCGGAATTTGCGGAAGAATGCTCTTCTCGAGAACGTCCTGCGGGACTGCCTTGACCATCTCGGTTGCAATGTAGCCGGGGCAGATGACGTTGACGGTGATGCCAGCGCGCGCGCCTTCCTGCGCCAATGCCTTCGTGAACCCGATGTCGCCGGCTTTCGAGGCGGAGTAGTTCACCTGGCCCATCTGGCCCTTCTGGCCGTTGATTGACGAGATGTTGATGACGCGTCCGAACTTTCTGGCGCGCATCCCTTCCCAGACCTGACGGGTGACATTGAACAAGCCGTTGAGGTTCGTTCCGATGACTTCGTCCCATTGCTGCTTCGTCATCTTGTGGAACATGACGTCGCGCGTGATGCCGGCGTTGTTCACGAGAACGTCGATGGGGCCGACGTCCTTGGTGATCTGCTGGACGGCTTTCTCCGTCGCCTCGTAGTTGCCGACGTCGAACTTGTAGACGGGAATGCCCGTTTCGGCCTGGAATGCCTGCGCCGCAGCGTCGTTGCCGGCATAGCTCGCAGCAACGCGGTAGCCTTTGCTCTTAAGTGCGATCGATATCGCGTGGCCGATGCCGCGCGTGCCTCCGGTGACGAGGGCAACCCGTGCCATAGTATTATCTCCTGGATTTTTTTGTTTCTGCTTGTGATTGGATGGGAGGACGCAGCCGCTCGTCCGAACGGCTGCGCTCAAGAATTGAAGAGGCTCAGTCGCGCGCGATGCACATGGCGACGCCCATACCGCCGCCGATGCACAACGTTGCGAGGCCCTTCTTGGCATCGCGGCGCTGCATTTCATAAACGAGCGTATTCAAGATGCGCGCGCCCGATGCGCCGATCGGATGACCGATCGCGATCGCACCGCCGTTGACGTTGACCTTGTCGGCATCCCAGCCGAGGCCCTTATTCACTGCGAGCGCTTGCGCTGCGAACGCCTCGTTGGCTTCGATCAAATCAAGATCGTGGATCGTCCATCCGGCTCTCTCGAGTGCCTTCTTCGAAGCGGAGATCGGGCCGGTGCCCATGATCGAGGGATCAACGCCCGTGGTCGCCCACGAAACGATGCGCGCGAGCGGAGTGATGCCGCGCTTCTTGGCTTCTTCCGCAGTCATCAGCACGACGACGGCGGCGCCATCGTTGATGCCGGAGGCGTTGGCGGCCGTAACGGTGCCTTCCTTCGGATCGAAGGCCGGGCGCAGCTTGGCGATGCCGTCATAGGTCACGCCGTCCTTGATGTACTCGTCCTGCTCGACGACGGTGTCGCCCTTCTTGCCCTTGATCGTGACGGGCGTGATTTCGTCCTTGAACTTTCCGGCCTTCCGCGCAGCTTCGGCCTTGTTCTGCGAGGCGACGGCGAACTTGTCCTGCTCTTCGCGCGTGATCTGCCACTGGCGCGCGACGTTCTCGGCCGTCGTGCCCATGTGATAATTATTGAAGGCGTCCCAGAGGCCGTCCTTCACCATCGTGTCGATGAACTTGATGTCGCCCATCTTCGTGCCGTCGCGCATGTGGGCGGCGTGGGTCGACTGGCTCATGCTTTCCTGGCCGCCGGCGACGACAATCGATGCGGCGCCTGTCTGGATCTGCTGCATTCCGAGAGCAACTGCGCGGAGACCCGAACCACAGATCTGGTTGACGCTCCAGGCGGGCGAGTCCACCGGAATTCCGGCGCCGACCGATGCCTGACGGGCCGGGCCCTGGCCTTGAGCTGCGGTCAGAACCTGACCGAGAATAACTTCGGAGACGTCGCCTGCCGGTACGTTGGCGCGCTGAAGCGCTGCCTTGATTGCGATCTCGCCGAGTTTCGAAGCCGGCAGCGACGCCAAAGTGCCGTTGAAGGAACCGACCGGCGTGCGTGCCGCACTCGCAATAACGATTGTCGAAGCGTCCTGGCTCATTGTCGGCCCCTCCCTGGGCACAAGTCTGTCTTTTGCTTAAGATTTATCGAACACGCTGCCGGCGCGCCAGTTATTACGGCCTCATTCAGCAAGCAAAGCCACTTTGCAGTGCGTGGTTATTTTCAGCAATTGCGACCTCTTGCCTATACTGCCCGACGGCATTGGTTCGGCCCCGCCCAAAAGAGTGACAGAAACGTCTGGCGGTGATGGGTAAGGGTGTGGTACGCTGCCGCAGTGCAGCAACCTGCCGGTACGCCGCCGTTAGTAGAGATCGCGAACGCCAATGTTGACCAATCCAGATCCGCAGACACAGGCCCCGAAGCGCGAGGCCGTCGTTATTAAAAAATACGCCAATCGGCGGCTTTATAATACCGAAACCAGTACGTACGTAACGCTGGAAGATCTAGCGAAAATGGTTCGCGGCGATCGCGACTTCGTCGTTTACGACGCGAAGAACGGCGATGACCTGACGCACGCAGTTCTGACACAGATCATCGTTGAGCAGGAAAGCCGCGAAGGCGGACAAGCGCTGCTGCCCATTCCTTTCCTTCGCCAGCTCATCCGTTTCTACGACGACAGCATCGCTCGCATGGTGCCGAGCTATCTGCAATTCAGTCTCGAACATCTGGCGAAAGAGCAGAGTCGTTTTCGCGAACAGTTCGCGTCGGCCTTCTCAAATCCGGCGGCCGCATTCGATTTCTACCAACAGCAAGCCCGGCAGAACATGGCCATGTTCGAACAGGCGATGTCGATGTGGGCGTCGTTCGGAACACCCGGCAAGGGCGGCAAGCCGGGCGAAGGCCAAGCTCCGGGAGCGGCGGCTGCAAGCACCGAGACGACGGGCGATCGCGACGAGCTGAGCGAGCTCAAGTCGCAGCTCTCAGCCATGCAGCAGAAAATCGAAAAGCTCTCGCAGTCGCGGCCCTGAGCCAGCCTCTGCACCAAACCTCTAAGCGCATCTCAGCGTGTCAGGCAGCTTTGACGTAGTCGGAGCTGTCGAAGGGCTTTCCGTAGTAATAGCCCTGCATGTACGTAACGCCTGCATCGATCAGGTATTTCGCGGCGCGCTCGTCGCCGACCCATTCGGCGACTGTTTCCACGCCCAACGATTTCGCGAGTTCGATCATCGTTTTTACGAAAATCTGGTCGCTGACATCGTCGGCGATGTTCTTCACGAACGCGCCGTCTATCTTCACCATATCGACCTTGAGCAGCTTCAAATTTTTGAAGGACGTGTAGCCCGCGCCGAAATCGTCGATTGCGACGCGGCAGCCGAGCTCCTTCAAGGTATCGACGAAGCTGACCGACTGATCGAGCTCCTGAAGCGCAACCGTTTCCGTAATCTCCACGATCATTCTTCGGAGAACGTCAGGATTGCCCGCGGTCAGACGACGCAGCGTCTTCAGCCAATCTCGGTCGGTGCAGGTCAGGCCCGATACGTTGACGGATAAAACCAGCTCGCGGTGCCTCTTCAAAAGCTCGACTGTCAGTTCGAGCGTCCTGCGATCGATGAGGCGGGCAAGGCCAAGCTGCTCGGCGATGGGCACGAACTCGCCAGCGGAGACGAGGCTGCCGTCATGCCGCTCCATCCGCAGCAACGCCTCGTAGATTTCAGCCTTGCCGCTGATCGTCGCGACCATCGGCTGAAGCACGAGACGCATGCGGTTTTCATCGATGGCGCTGACGACACCTTCCGCGATCGTTTTGTTGCGAAGGCGCGCTCCTTCTCCCGCGGGGGACGGCTCATAGAGCACAAAGGAATCGAAGCGCTTCGACTTCGCGACGTCCAGCGTCCGGAGCGCAAAGTTTACCGTGTCCTGAACGGAATTGGCTTGATCGGGGATGATGACGCCGCCGAGGGAAATGGTCGCCGACAGCTGCGCAGCCGAAGTCTTGATGGTTGCATCGCGGACGGCGTCGATGAGCCTCTCGGCTGCCGCGTGCACAGCGTTGGCGCCGCAGTTCATCAGGATGAGACCGAATTTATTGGCGGAGTAGCGTCCGATGACGTCGCCGCCACGCAGCTTGGCTCGAATGCGGCGTCCGACTTCGGCGATGACCTCGTCGCCGACTTCGAGGCCGAACGTCTCGTTGATGACCGCCAGGTTGTTCACCGAGATCATGAGAAACGCGCAGGAGCGGCGATCGCGCTCGGTACGCGAGAGCACGGCGCCGAGGGCTTGCGTCAAGCGAATGCGATTAAGCTGACCCGTCAGCTCGTCGATGTCGTTACGCGCGAGAAGGCGCTGCTGTTCGAGGTATTGGTCGTCGACAATGCGGACGACGCCGCGCGCGAGCTGCGGATGCCCATCGGGTCCAGGCCACCATCGCCCTTGGTCTTCGAGACGCACTTCCCTGCCGCTGCGTAGGCCACCGGGGCGCAGCCGATACTGAATGCGATAGGGAACGCCGCGCACACTGTCGGCTCCAACGCTGCGCGAAAAGGCCTGGAGGCGGATATTCAGATGCTCAGGCGCGATCAGCTCGTGATAGGCGGCACCCGTCGAGATCGTACTTAGATCGTCGACTCCGAGAATTTCGAGAGCATTGCTTTCCCAGTCCATCCGACCGGTTCGAAGGTCCCACACGTAGGCGGTTTCCTCAACGGACGAGAGAATGCCCACGAGGTCGAGCCCCTCGGAATCCGCGAGGGACTCGTTTTTTTCTGATGCTGCGGATTGCGGTTCGTCCTCGGGCAGAGCGCCTTCAGATCCACGGTCAGCGTCACGTCCCGAAATCACGGTCACCTTCTGCTCTCTCGCCGCTACCCTTCGAATATCGGGAAGTCGAGTGTGCACGAGTTGAAGGGAAAACCAATTCGGCCGGCTTCACAAGCGCCAAAATCGCGCATTTGCGGGCGCCGAAGGATAAAGCTCCGGGGCCCGTAAATATTGAACGTCGATAACCTTATTGGTCGGCGCCGATGTTGAGATCGCGGCGAGCGACGCGGATGCCGATCGTGTAGCCGCCAATCACGTCAATGAGCGTGGCGATCAAGATCAAGAAAAAGACCGATGTCGCGGCTTGCGGCACCATCAGGAACTCAGCCCCTACTGCCATGAAGACGACCATCGAAAGTGCGTGGTCGATCAGCGTCGACGTCGTGGTGAACGTTGATTTAACGATCTCGATAAAGAGCAGGACCAGGGTGACGAGCAAAATGAAGTCGCCCCAGGTGAACGCCCAGTCACCGCCGCTCAGGAGGTGGATCCTGAAGATCTCGTTGTGCAGAGCCTCCGGCCCGATCGTCAGGACGATCGCATTGTAAAGGATGAATGCGAGGACCAAGAGCGGAATGGCTCTAACGGACATGAAAGCTCTCCTGAATAACTAATCACCCCCTAGGGCGAGCCCGCGCTTTTTGGCACGGTAAACGGCTTTTGCCAAGCAACGGTGGCCGGCAAAAGGCGATAGGCGCCGCTGCGTTGGCAACGGCGCCTTAATTTTCAATCGAAGCAGCGAGGTCTTCTTACTCTTCGGCTGCGGGCGGCAGGATCTGCCGGCCACGGTACTTGCCCGACTTCAGGTCGATATGGTGCGGGCGGCGACGCTCGCCGCTGTCCTTGTCCTCGACGTAGGCGTTCGCCGTGAGGGCATCGTGAGAACGACGCTGGCCCCGCTTCATGGGGGACGTCTTTTTGCGCGGAACTGCCATCGTCTTGCTCCAAATGTGACAACCGCCGCCAAAGCGGTCGTGCCGCCGAACGAGCGGCGGGAAAGCCTATCTCAAATCGCTGGATAAACCGGCGGCGCCGTTTCCGGGCGCTCGGTACCTTGGGCGGCGCTTATACGCAAGTTGTCGAAGAAATGCCAGTCCCCCCGCCAAACCTTTAGAGTCGCCGCTTCGGCAGGACGCAGGCCAGCTGGCCGGAGGGCGCTAGCCGCATGCGGACCTGGATGGCGCTAGCAAGCCGCTGGAGGCCGGGGCCAGGCCTTCCGGCGTTGCGCACCAATGGGTTAGGCAGAGCGACCGCAAGGCGGGCCGCGTCCCGCTCGGACAGGCTTCGGGCCGATTTCCGGAAATGGAATTCGGAGGCCGCGCCGACCCCGAATATCCCCGGGCCCCATTCGGCGATGTTTAGGTAAACTTCCATGATGCGATGCTTTGGCCAGGCGAGCTCCATGACCGAGGTCAGCGGCAGCTCGATCGCTTTCCGCAGATAGCTCTTCGAGGGCCAGAGA
>JAEWCT010000046.1 GCA_023390485.1 Pseudomonadota bacterium | reverse complement strand
CCGCTCGGCGTGACGATACCCTCGAGATCCTGGAGCGGCGTCCAGGAAACGCCATCGCCCGCAGGCGTGCGATTGCCGCCTATGTTGCGAACGACGTACTTCTCGTATTTGGATGGCGTCCCATAGCCGCTGAACGGAAGCCCAGTCCTATGGATCCAGGAAGGGTCGGCGGGGTCTTCGGCCGTAGGCTTCGGTGCTTCTGCAGCAGAGAGCGCTGTGGCCGCCTGCGCCGTCGCCAGAACGAGGCCCCCCTGAAGAAGAAGGCGGCGATGCAAAAGCCCGCCGCCGGCAACTGGCGCTAAATCGCCTTCTGTTGGTCTGCCGGCCATGCGGCCGTTCCGCTGACGTACGTCAGGATTGGTTCGGAGCCGAATTGCCCTTGAACACGTTGCCTTTCGAATCCTCCGCCTCGACAGTCATCACATCAGACGGGTTGCCCTGATAGGTGAAGCGGAAATTCGGGTTCTCGCTGATCGAGATACCGCCAGTCATCGTGAAGACGGTTTTGCCGCCGGTCTTCACCGCCACCTTGTCCACAAAGTGCGTCGGGATATAGAGGCCGGTCAGCTGATCCATCTGCATACCCGAGCTGTTTGGATGCCGGATCATCACCTGCGCTTCCTGCACTGCGGCGTTTTCGGGATCCTTGAAGGCCGTCATCACCCTCATCTTGCCCATCGTCTTTGCAGCTTCCTCGGGGTCTTTGCCGGCCGGTGCTGAGCAGCCGCCCGAGGCTTTGACGAACTTCATCGTCATGAACAGCTTGCCGTCGTTCGTCTCGGCGATAGCGCGCACGTTCGAATATTGATCGATGCGGACGCGCGTTGCCAAAACGCGCTCACCCGTGCCGGCCGCGTCGCCGTAAGCGAAGCTCGCAACGACAGGGGAGGGGTTCTTGTCGATGACGAGCGTCAGCGATTTCACATCCTTGGCGAATTCAGCCGGTAGGCGAACGGTCAGCGGAACGGTCGACGCATCTTCTGCCCGATACGGGGCCTCGAGCATCACTTTGCCAGCCCCGTCGGCGACGTCGCGGGATCCGAAAAGGTCTGTCCGAACGCCATCCCAAATCACGGACGTATCGTCGGCCCGCACGCTCGGCTGCGCCGACACGAGACCAAGGATTGCCGCCGCCCCGGCGACAACACTGGCCCGGATAAATTTGCTTTGCATCGCTTCCTCCGCTTGCCGCCTTGAGGGCGGTCTCACGCGTTCAAACGTCAATCCCGAATAAAATACTACATTAACATAGTGATCAGGTCATCAATTTCGCAAGACGCAGCTTCGCAATCGCGGTCGATATCCTAAAGCACGGCATTTGCAGTATATTATTTCAGGTTTGCCGCGGGTCAGGCTACGGCGGTCCGGTTCAGCCAAGCCCGCCAGCCCCCGAACTCGGTAATATCTTCGGCGCCGTGAAGCGCATGGCTTTCGCACAGGAAGCCCTTAACTTGCCGGCCGTCGTCAAGAATAAGGGTGCCGATGCCGAGTGGCGGCGGGATTAACGCCACGAATGAGCCGAAAGCGGCTTCGTCCATTTCCCAGATTTCGACTTCTATGCCGCCGGGTCCGCTGCCTTCGAAGACGAGGCCGGGCTTTGGCGGCGTCGTTCCGGGCAAGGCATAAAGCCGGTACCCCTCGGCGGTACGGCACGTTTCGCGATAGACCGCGGCGCGCTCCGTCAGCTGGCCGTTGAGGGGCTGCCCCCTGAGATGCGCGCCGACAACGGCAACCTCAACGGTTCGCTTCTTGACCGGCCGAGCTGTGACGGACGCCGTGCCGGATAAGGCCGCTTGCGTAGCGCCGAGCTTAGCGCCATCGAGCGCGCGATGGAGCATGTCGCCCACCGCCGCGAGCTGTCCATCGGCGAACGCGCGGCCGATCAACGTCACGCCGAACGGGATGCCGTCATCACGAAAGCCGGCCGGAACGGCGAGCGCCGACAGGTCGAGCAGATTGACGAAATTCGTGTACGCACCGAGGTTGGAATTGAGCCGGATCGGATCGGCCAGCATGTCGGCGATCTTGTACGTCGTTCCCGCCGTCGGCAGCACCATCACGTCCATGCGTTTCCATTCTGCATCCGCGGCGCGGCGAAACTCCGCCAGGCGATAGAAGCCCTCGAATACAGAGAGTGCGGATTTGTTTTTCCCGCTTCGAATGACGTCCCCGACGACGGGATTGAGATCGCCCTCGCTCAGATCGTCGGCCGCGAACAGGCGTTCGGCGACCCATGGACCGTCATAGAGCAGCGCAGCCGTATCGCGAAAAGGTGCGAAGTTGAACGGCGTGATCTCCGCGCCGAGCTCCGCGAGACGATCGATTGTCTGATGATAGAGACGCTGGTACTCACTATCTTCAAAGAACGACAGCGGCGCATTGGGAATTCCGACACGTAGCGGCCGCGCAAAATCTGCGACCGCGAATGGCGGCGCGTCCGCTCGTGCGTAGCAGTCGTTCTTGTCGAACGCGACGGCTGTTTCTGCAACCGTTGCCGCGTCCGCAACGGTGAGCGCAAAAATCGAGACGGCATCTTGGCTCTTGCACGCAGGCACGACGCCGCGCGTCGAGATGATGCCCTTGGTCGGCTTCAGACCAACGATGTTGTTGAATGCCGCCGGTACACGGCCCGAACCTGCGGTGTCAGTGCCGAGAGAAAACGAAACGAGGCCCGCGGCGACGGTAACGGCTGATCCCGAGCTCGACCCGCCCGAAATGTAGTCCGCATTGAAAACGTTCGTCGGAATGCCGTAGGGCGAGCGCGTTC
>JAEWCT010000013.1 GCA_023390485.1 Pseudomonadota bacterium | reverse complement strand
CGTCTGATGTGTATAAGTGACAGCGTGAAGCGTCGTGATGACGTTGAACACGCCCGCGGGAACGCCCGCATCGACGGCGAGCTTGGCGAGCGCGATCGCGGAAAGCGGCGTCTCTTCCGAAGGCTTGACGACGATCGTGCACCCGGCGGCGAGCGCGCAACCGACTTTGCGCGTGATCATCGCTATCGGGAAGTTCCAGGGCGTGATCGCCGCGCAAACGCCGATCGGCTGCTTGATGGTGACATAGCGGCGTGACGCGACCGTGGTCGGTATCGTATGGCCGTAGGCGCGTTTTCCTTCCTCCGCGAACCATTCGATGAAGGACGCGCCGTAGACGACTTCGCCGCGCGCCTCGGTGATGGGCTTGCCTTGCTCGGCCGTCATCAGCTGCGCAAGTGTTTCGGTCTCGGCGATGATGAGATCGAACCAGCGCCTGAGGATTTGCGCGCGTTCCTTGGCCGGCTTCGCAGCCCACGCTGGGAATGCCTTCGCGGCGGCATCAATGGCGCGCTTGGTGTCGTCTGGCGTCAGGTCCGGCACGTCCGCAATCTTCTCGCCCGTCGCCGGATCGAGAACCGCGAACGTCTTCGGCGAGTTAACCCACTGCCCATCGATCAGCGCGGAGGTCGGAAATGGGGTCGAGGGTTTGATATTCATTATTGTTGTCTCCGGGAACGTCAGAACGTGATCGAGACCGACTTCAGGTCGGCGTACTTATGAAGGGCGTGAAGCGAGCGGTCGCGGCCGAAGCCGGATTGCTTGAAGCCTCCGAATGGCATCGTGATATCGCAGCTATCCCAGCCGTTGACCCAGACGAGACCGGCGCGGATCTCGCGAGCGGCGCGATGCGCAAGCGAAATGTCCTTCGTCCAAAGACCGGCCGCGAGACCGTAGTTGGTATCGTTGGCGATCCGGATCGCATCGTCCGGCTCTTTGAACCGAACGACGGCGAGCACGGGCCCGAAAACTTCCTCGCGCGCCAGCGTGTTCTCAGGCTTGACCCGATCGAACACCGTCGGCTCGACGTAGAAGCCACCGCTGCTGACACGCGTACGGTTGCCGCCGAGCGCGAGCGCGCCGCCTTCCTGCTTTGCCGTCTCGATGTAGCGCATTGCGGTCTTCATCTGCTCTTCACTTACCATCGCGCCAGTTGTGGTCGCTGGCTCAAGCGGATCGCCAGCAACGATTTTGCGAGCAACCGTTATGAGCCGATCGAGGAAATCATCCGCTATAGATTCCTGCACGAGGAGACGAGACCCGGCAGTGCATACCTGCCCTGAATTATAGAATATGCCCCACGCAGCTTCCGTGACGGCGCGGTCAAGATCGGGGCAATCCGCAAAGATGATGTGCGGAGACTTGCCGCCGAGTTCGAGGCTGACGCGCTTCAGATTGCTCTGCCCCGAATACTGCATGAGAAGCTTGCCGACCGCGCCCGATCCGGTAAACGCGATCATGTCGACGTCGTTGTGCAATGCGAGAGCTTTGCCGGCTTCCCCGCCGAACCCCGGCACGACGTTGAGCGCACCCGCGGGCAGCCCGGCTTCGAGCGCCAGCTCACCGAGCTTCAACGCGGTTAAAGGTGACTGCTCGGCAGGCTTCAGAACGACGGAATTTCCCATGGCCAGCGCCGGAGCCACCTTCCACATTGCCATGTGCAGCGGAAAATTCCACGGCACGATAGCACCGATGACGCCAAGCGGCTCATGAACCGCGTACGAGAAGCGATCCGGCGCCTCGGGGCCGACCTCGCCGTAAATCTTGTCGATCGCCTCGGCGTAATAGCGGAGCGACCGCACGGCGTTCGGAATATCGCCGCCAAGCGCATTCGAGATCGGCTTGCCGACATCGAGGCTTTCGAGAACGGCCACGGTCTCGATATCGCGCTCGATCAGTTCTGCGAGCTTGAGAAGTACCTTCTTTTTTTCGCGATAATGAAGCTTTCGCCACGACCCCGCGTCGAACGTCCGGCGTGCGCTTTTGACCGCGGCATCGATGTCAGCCGCGCCCCCGCGCGCGACGCGATTGAGGATGCGTCCATTCCGCGGCGTGACGTTGTCAAACGTTTCGCCCGAAACGCTGGCGACGAGCTTGCCGTCGATAACGGCCTCACCCGGAATCCTCATCGAGTGCGCGACGGCTTCGAAGTGTGCGAGCGATGTCATGACAGATTTGCCTTATGCAACTTGAGCGTACCATTCGTAATCGAGCGCGGTAACAATGCGTTCGAACGCGATGCGCTCGGTCTGCTTCAACCTATAATATACGTCCTGGAAGGGGGCGCCGAAGGCCTCCCGGACGATATTTGACGTCCGGAATTTCTCGAGCGCGTTGACCCAGGCCGTCGGCAGCGCGCCGCCCTCGAGCGTCTCGGCGTTGCCCTCGGCGTGCGGACCAGGATCGATGCCGTTCGCGATGCCGTGGCGAATGCCTGCCAAGATCGCGGCGACCACGAGGAACGGGTTGGCATCCGCCCCCGATACCCGATGCTCAATGCGCGTCGCGGCGCCGGAGCCGTGAGGAATGCGCAGCGCGACTGTACGATTGTTGAAACCCCAATGCGCCGCCATCGGCACATAGGATTCCGGCACGTAACGGCGATAGGCGTTGGCCGATTGCGCCCAGATCGCCATGAAATCCGGCATCGACTGGCAAAGTCCGCCGATGGCTTGCCGGAACATCGGCGCCATGGGATCGCCTGCGAAAAGGTTCCGGCCTTGGCTGTCAACGAGACTGACGTGAATGTGCATCCCCGAGCCGGTCCAGTCGTGATGCGGCTTGGCCATGAAGGTCGCGTCGAGATCGTGAGCGCGCGCCGCAGCCTTGACTGCGCGCTTGAGCAAGAGGCCATCGAGCGCCGCCGACATGGCGTCGCTGTGCTTCAAGTTGATTTCGAACTGTCCGGGGCCGGATTCCTGCATCACCGCATCGACGGGCAGGCCCTGAGCTTCCGCGATCCGGTAGACGTCATCGATGAATGGACCGAGCGTATCCATTTCCTCGAACTGGAACGTCATCGGCCGTTCAGGATCGGCGGAGAGACCGGGCGGCGTCTGCAGCGTGAAGTTGCCGTCGGGCGAACGGCGCGTGACGTAGAATTCAAGCTCCACGGCAACAACGGGCTTCTGTCCGGCGTCGGCAAACCGTTCGACTTGTGTCGCGAGCACGCCGCGCGGGCACATATCGCAGAATTCGACCGGCACCATCACCGCTTGCCCATGCGTACCGGCGCCTGCCGGAACGGGCTTCAGCGTGCCGGCGAGAATGCGGAACGGAATGTCGTGGTCGCCCGTCTCCCAAAGAC
>JAEWCT010000384.1 GCA_023390485.1 Pseudomonadota bacterium | reverse complement strand
CGGTTGCCGTGCAGGAGCTGCTGCCACTGGCGCACCATGCCCATGTACTCGTTGTTCATGATGAAGACCTTGACCGGCAGCCGGTATTGAACTGCCGTTGAGCACTCCTGAATGTTCATCAGGATCGACGCGTCGCCCGCAACGTCGATGACGAGCGATCTCGGATGCGCAAGCTGCACGCCGATGGCGGCCGGCAGTCCATATCCCATCGTGCCCAGTCCTCCGGACGTCAGCCAGTGGTTCGGCTCCTCGAATTGAAGGAACTGCGCCGCCCACATCTGGTGCTGACCGACCTCAGTCGTGAAGAAGGTATCGCGATTCTTCGTCAGCTCCTGCAGACGCTGACACGCGTACTGAGGCATGATGATGTCTTTGGAGTTTTTATAAGCGAGCGACTTCTTCGCCCGCCAGGCATCGATCTGCTTCCACCAGGCCTTGTGCGCCGGCTTGTCGACTGTGGGCGCTTTGGCCTTCCAGATCCGCAGCATGTCCTCGAGAACGTAGGCGCAATCGCCGATGATCGGCACGTCGACCACGATGTTCTTGTTGATCGACGAGGGATCGATATCGACGTGAATCTTTTTCGATCCCGGTGAAAACGCATCGACGCGGCCCGTGATGCGATCGTCGAAGCGTGCGCCGATGTTGATCATCACGTCGCAATCGTGCATCGCGAGATTGGCTTCATAGGTGCCGTGCATGCCGAGCATGCCGAGCCACTGCTTGTCGGACGCCGGATAGGCGCCGAGCCCCATCAGCGTCGACGTGATCGGATAGCCGGTCAGCCGCACGAACTCGCGCAGCAGCTGGCTGGCTTTGGGACCCGAGTTGATGACGCCGCCGCCGGTATAGAACACCGGCCTTTTGGCGCTGGCGATGAGATCCACCGCTTCGCGGACAGCCGTCTGGTCTGGCTTCAGCTTCGGCCGGTAGGTCTTGTGCTGAATATTCGACGGCCCGACATAATTGCCGAGCGCGAATTGCACGTCTTTCGGAATATCGACGACCACCGGCCCCGGACGGCCCGTCCGCGCGATGAGGAACGCTTCATGCAGGATGCGCGCGAGATCGTTCACGTTCTTCACGAGCGTGTTGTGCTTCGTGC
Source organism: Pseudomonadota bacterium (assembly GCA_023390485.1). Lineage (GTDB taxonomy): Bacteria > Pseudomonadota > Alphaproteobacteria > Rhizobiales > Hyphomicrobiaceae > Hyphomicrobium_B. The sequence continues at coordinate 2,018 of JAEWCT010000384.1, read as the reverse complement.
ACGGCCGCGTAATGCCGACCGTATCGCATTCCTGAAACGCATCGTTGCCGATGAGGTGCGTCGCCACCTGCCCCGTGATGCACACGAGCGGAATGGAATCCATCAGCGCGTCGGTGAGGCCCGTCACGGCATTCGTCGCGCCCGGTCCCGACGTCACGAGACAGACGCCGACCTTGCCGGTCGAGCGCGCATAGCCTTCCGCCGCGTGCAACGCGCCGCCTTCCTGGCGAACGAGGATGTGGCGGATCTTCTCCTGCTTGAAGATCTCGTCGTAGATCGGCAGCACCGCGCCGCCCGGATATCCGAAGACCAGCTCGACGCCCTGGTCGGCCAGCGCCTGCAGTACAATTTCGGCGCCGGTCATCGTGCGTGCCATGCATAAACTCCTTCGCCGGCCAAAGGGCTCGGGCGGTTTCGAAAAGGTTGCCGGAAAGTAGGGGTCGCAGCCTAATTGGTCAACGCTAACACTGAATAAATGCGAAAATATCGCGCAAATAACTTTCCGTTTCTTTCGCCTCGACCGACCTCCACGAAATCATATGTCTTTTGAGCCAAGTCTCCTGCCGTTTTATGTATTGGCGGGTCTCTGCCTTCGCCTCATCCAGCGCTTGCTCGGCGGTCGCCTCGCCTGCGATCAACCGGAGAAGCGGCCGGACGCCGATGGCCCGCATTGCCGGAAGATCGGCATCAAGTTGTAGCAACGACAGTGCCCGCACTTCGTCAAGCGCCCCTTCGTGCATCATCCGCTCGAAACGGGCATCGGCCCGCGCATGAAGCTCCGCGCGGTCGCCGGAAACCAAAAGACAAACCGCATCCGCCTCCGCGATCACCGGTTCCCCGCGCAGCGATTGCCATTCGGCGAGCGAACGGCCCGTCTGGTCGATCACCTCGAGCGCCCTAACGATCCGCTGCAGGTCGGTCGGCGCGAGACGCGAAGCCATGAGAGGATCGCGCGTCGCGAGTTCGCCGTGCAAGGCTCCCGCTCCCCGCCGGTCCCCCTCGCCGCGCCAATACGCGCGAATATCCGGACCGATGTCGGGTATCGGTGACAACCCTTCGAGCAGCGCCTTGAAATAGAGACCGGTGCCCCCGACGATGACCGGCGGTCGCCCCCCGCTCTGCGCCTTCACGATCGCAGCCGCGGCGTCGCGTACGAAGCGTCCCGCCGAATAGGCCTCGCTAGCCGGCACAAAGCCATAGAGCGCATGTGGAACGCGCGCCTCGTCCTCGAGCGGCGGCCGCGCTGTCAGAATGCGCAGCTCCCGATAGACCTGCATGCTGTCGGCATTGATGATCTCGCCGCCGCAGCGCTCGGCAATGGCCAGCGCCAGCGCCGACTTACCGCTCGCCGTCGGCCCGGCAATCAGGATCGGCCGAAGATCTGTTTTGACGCTGCTCATGAAAAAGCCTCCTAGCGCCGCAGCGCCAGGAGGCACAAGTCGTACGGTAAATCCCGCATGCGGCCAAGAAGCCGCCCAGAAGCCGCGTAGCCTAGTAGCTGACCTTCAACCGCGCGCCAAATACGGCGGCGTTGTCGACTTCCGTAGTTGCGCCCGGATTCCAGAAGTATTGGAAGTCGGGAGTGAGGCTGACGCCGGGCCTCAGCTCAGCAGCGTAATTGATCTCCAGCACGGATTCATACGAACGCAGGGCGCTCGGATCCGTCGCAACGAGATCGGAGGAAACTCGCCCGTAGCCGAAGGCGGCGCCGAACGAATCCTTGGCGCGGCCGGGCACGAAGCCCGTGAACAGAATGCCGGTATCGAAGTAGAAGTGCATTGGACTGATGTTTTCGGGGCTACCTGAAAAACGGGCGAACACATTGACGCTCTTGTCTTCGCCACCCTTCCAGATCTGCTGGTCGACGATCGCATAGAGGCCGTAGTCGGAGTTCACGGCGGCTCCGGTGTTGAAGTTCGTATAGTAGCCGTCGGGAGCGTCGAACTGCTTCCAGCCGCCGAGCTTGATCGTGCCGGGCAGGCCGACGTCATACCTGAAGGCGCCCTCAATAATTATCA
>JAEWCT010000354.1 GCA_023390485.1 Pseudomonadota bacterium | reverse complement strand
TTGAAATGGAATTGCGGCCCGAACGGCTTGATCTGCTCCATCAGCCGGTCCGTCAGCTCCTGCCCCGTCACGACGGGAAGCGCGGGAACGTCGTAGATCGGCTTCTCGGGATAAAGCTCCGCACACTGCCCGCCCGGACGATCCAGAATATCGACGACATGAGACTTGATATCGAGCAGACCCAATTCGAAAACCGCGAACAGGCCGCAAGGTCCCGCACCGATGACGACGGCATCGGTTTCGATCGGACCGGAAGACGCTGCGGCTTCCGTGACGTCGGAAGTTTCTGGTCCCGCTGGAGTGGTGTCCATCATCGCGATCGTCCGTTACTTGCTGCCAATGGTTTAGAACTGCTTCGCCGGCACGCGAACGACGAGCCCGTCGAGAGCGTCCGTGATCTTGATTTGGCAGCAGAGCCGGCTGCCTTCGCGGACATCGAACGCGAAATCCAGCATGTCCTCTTCCATGTCGGCAGCCTTGCCCGTTTTGTCGCGCCAGGCTTCATCCACATACACATGGCAGGTCGCGCAGGCGCAGGCACCGCCGCATTCCGCCTCGATGCCTGCAATGTCGTTAAGCTTAGCAGCTTCCATGACCGTGAGACCGTTTTCCGCTTCCACCGTCTGACTTTCGCCGTCGGGTTGGATGAACGTTATTTTCGTCATGGTTGCGTACGCGTCCTTGATGCTGAAAAGGCCGCTCTTGGGCGGCTCAGAGCGAAAGGGGTGATTAAGTTAGCGCGCACACTTAGAGGGACAATGCCCGCATTTCAAGCCGAACGGGCGTGCGCGTCGCCGCGACGGGCAAAATGCCGTGGCTGCGGCGCTTAGCCTAGCTTATTGGATTGATGGAAGAACGTGCGCGCCTCGGAAGCTGCCGCTTCCAGTTTGGCGATCGCATCCGGGCAGGCCTCGGCCTCCGGTCCATGCAGTGCCTCGGCTTCCTGCGCCAGGGTCGCGATCCGCCACGCACCGACTGCCCGGCACGATCCCTTGAGCGTATGCGCCGCTATCTTCCAGTCCCGTTCGGTTGCCGCCGAACGCAAGGCGGCTAACGTCTCGGGAAGCTGTGCGAGGAAAAGCCGGAGAACCTCGTTTTCCAGAGCCTTATCCCCAAGCGTGTAGCGCCGCAAATGTGCGAGATCGATCGGCAATTCATTCGCGCCGCCGGGATTGTCGGGGGACTGGATATCGAACGACTGGGCCCTTTGGGCATCCATGCTTCGCACCTGAAACGCATATTGATCGCTGCGGCCATAGCTTCGCCATGGCGGGACATTTGAACTATTATGGTCGCAAAACCTCGATAACTCTGGGTAAAGCGGGCGCCCGTGTTTCAGCCATCCCCGTAAACCGCTACTTAACCTATTGGCGTGTGGCCGCAGGCGGCGAACGCGACAAGCTCGGCCGCAATCCGGCCGCATTCCGCGGTCCAACTCGCTAAGTCGTTAAGATGCATAAGCATTCTGTATGGTTACCCATGTGTTTCCATTTTGTAACCAGGTAAAAATCTTATAGGGTGCGAAAGGGAGTTCCGGTGGGCCTGAAGCGCACGGGCTTGTGTCGCGTGTACCGGATCGAGTGGGGGGCATTGCGCAATGTCGCAGGACCAAATTGCGAAGCTGATGGCTATCGGCGGCAAAACGCAGCCGACATCGGCGGAGCATACATTAAACGCACCAGACGGTTTGCGTCAGGCGACCGGTCAGACCGCGAGCCAAACCACGATTCAAAAGGGCTCGATCGACACGCCTCTCGCCTTGCCGCCACCGTTGCTCGGTACAGAAAGCGCACCACCCTCGCCCACGACACCGATCAAACCCGACAATGAATCCGCGAACGACGAGCCGCCGAGCCGCCGCGTCGCGCGCCGCCGCCCTGCAGGCCCCGTTCGCGGAAAAATCGCAGCGAACGACGACGTGCCGAGCATCGGCGGCCTGATCTACGCGCTCGAGCAAAAGCCCTCGAGCAAGGTTTTCCGTTTTGCCGCCATTGGGAGTGCCGTCTGGGCGATCGTCGGACTGACGGTCGGTGCACTGACGATGGCGCCCGGCTGGCAGAGCGGCGAGTCGTTCGCCTCGCTCCTGTTGCAACCGACAACCTTCTACACCATCACGGCCATTGTCGCGCCAATCGGCATCATCTGGCTGTTGGCCCTCTTGAACTGGCACATCGCCTCGCTCGCTCTCAAATCCGCAACGATGAGCGAAGTCGCGATCCGCCTCGCGGAACCGGACAGAACAGCCGAGCAATCGATCGCGAGCCTCGGCCAGGCGGTCCGTCGCCAAGTCTCGTTCATGAACGACGCCGTGTCGCGAGCCTTGGGCCGCGCCGGCGAGCTCGAAGCCCTCGTCCACAATCACGTCGCCGAACTCGAACGGTCTTACGAGCACAACGAGCGCCGCATCCGCGAATTGATCAACGAATTGGGCGGCGAACGCCACGCCCTCCTCGATACGTCGACGAACGTCACTGAAACGCTGAAAACGCTCGGCACCGAAATCCCGACGCTGATCGAAAAGCTTTCCCAGCAGCAGCTGACGCTTCGCGGCATCATTTCGAATGCAGGCGAAAACCTCGCTAACCTCGAAGGCTCGTTGGCGACTGCCACCGGCCGCTTCGAAAACGCCGTCGGATCGCGCACGCTGCAACTGCAATCCGTTCTCGAAGATTACACATCAGCATTCTCGACAGCCCTCGGCGCCCGCACCGAACAGATGCGCGCGACGTTCGACGGCTACATGCAAACGCTCGACACGACGCTCGGCAATCGCACCGAGAATTTGCAGACTGTCTTCGAGGAATATGCACGCGCGCTCGATACGACGCTGTCAAATCGTGCCCAGGCGCTCGACGTCCAGCTCGTCGAACGCACGCGCTCTCTCGACGAAGCATTCCAGCGGCGTCTCGAACTCTTTGACGATCAGATCGTACGCTCGACATCGGCCATTGATCACGCCGTCAGTGAAAAGGCGTCACTGCTCACCAACGCGCTCGAACTGCATTCGCGCACCTTCCGCGAGACGATCGCGCATCAGGCGGCCGAACTCGACGATTCCGTGATGAACGGCATCAACGCCGTCCGCCGCACCAGCGAGAACATCACGCGCCAGACCATGAAGGCCATCGATGGCCTCTCCAAACAGTCCGGCGTTCTCCAGAACGTTGCCGAAAACCTTTTCGCGCAAATTCACGGCGTCACCGACCGGTTCGAGAACCAGGGCGAGCAGATTCTCAAAGCGGCGAACGTGCTCGACACGGCAAACCTCAAAATCGAATCGACGCTTCAGTCGCGCCACGCCGAGCTGTCCCACACCCTCGATCGCCTTTCCGGCAAAGCCGACGAATTTGGACGCACGATCGCCGGCTACTCGACCAACCTCGAAGGCTCGTTTTCGAACATCGAGCTCAAGGCGAGAGCCATCGCCGAAGAGCTTCGCGATAGTGCCGAAAACCGCTCGCGCGCACTCATGGCGGAGCTCGACCGCGTCAAGCACGAAACCGAAGCCCAAGGCGAACGCGCGCTCACCGATCTCAGGAACCGCTTCCAGAACGTATCGGG
>JAEWCT010000327.1 GCA_023390485.1 Pseudomonadota bacterium | reverse complement strand
CTCAAGTACCAATCTCTTTTCGCTAACGAGCTTCAAACTTTTCGTGATCAAAACCACGAATTGTTATATCATTTCAGAACGATGCTCGATCATATCGGCTCGCGGCGCGGCGTCGAACTGTGCCCTTGGAGCTTCAGTTGGCGGCTCCTGCTTTCCAGGAGAGCCGGTTGTCACTTTGACGGGCGTGTCGCGTGCTAAGGCAACTTTGCTAAGCCGCGACTCAGAAGGCGGCATAACAAACGCGCGTGGAGAATACGAAAATGCTCGATAATATTACTTGGCTTGAGCCGGTTCGACCTTTTCTCGTGCCGGTTCTGATCGGTGCCGCAATCGTGTTCGTTCTGGACTTGATCGGCAATCTCATCTCGTTTTCGAACCGCATCCTGAACGCGCTCGCAACGGCGATCGTTTTCGCCGTCGTGTTCGGTGGCTTGCTCTACACTGGAGTTCTCAAACTAGATGTGAGAACCGAGACGACGACAACCAGCGCACCGGCCACACCGCCGGCAACCGCAGCGCCGTAAGGTCTGCGCGAAGATCCGTGTGATCTTCGAACGGATTCCCGAGACGATCGAATCCCGGCGCAGGACGCCGGGATTTTTGTTTCAGGGTTTTTTGCGAACTAAGACAAGTCGGGCGTAACTTCGCTCGCGTCTCTCGCCTTTTTAACGCTGCCCTCGAAGTGAGCGCCCTCAGCGACCGTAAGCCGCTCCTGAACGATGTTGGCGTCCACGACCGAATGTTCGTGCAGGATAACATTCGAGCCCTTCAGTTCGCCCTTTACACCGCCCTGAATGGCGATTGTGCGTGCAGTGATGACGCCTTTGACGTGCGCGCCGTCATCGACTGTTACGGATTCTCCATGCACATCGCCCTCGATGTGACCTTGTATCAGCAGCGAACCTTTGGTTTTCAGGATAAGCTGCTGGCCATAGATTGAAATGTCAGGCCCGAGAATTGATGTCGGCCTGTCGGCTGCGGCGGTCTGATAGCTTGGCGTAGCGGTATTGGCCACGACGCCGATTGGTCCGGAAAAGCGCGGCGGCGCTACTGGCGGCGTGTTGGATTTTGCAGTTTCCGCACGCGTTTCTGCTCGTGAATCACGACTGAACATAAGAACCCCCTAAAGATTGATCACTGTGAACATAAGAAAGGGCTGGTCCCGCTTGATCAAAAAGGACATGCGATTGCAGCGGCAAGAGGGCACATTACGAGGAAAACCGAGGGAAAAACTTATCTGATGAAACATTCGTCGATTTCGGATCGCCTCCTCGGCGTGGCGATCTGCGCCTTTGCGGCCGCCGGTATTGCCGGCCTGCCCGCTAAGGCCATCGCCCAAACGGCTCCCCCCGATCTTGCTCATAAGATCGCTCAGTACCGTGAGAAACTCGCGGAATACACCAAGGCGCGTGCGGACTACGAAGTCTTGGCGCGCCCCTATTGGGCTGAGATCGCGGAAAAGCGCACGCGTCGCATCGCCAAGCTGCGCAAGAAGGAAAAAACGACGCTCGCTGATTATGTCCTCGAGCAACCGCCCCTCTATACGGGACCGCCGAAGCCCGAAGATCCGGAGAAGCGGCCGGCCGCCGAAGAATACATGCCGGTCGTCCAAGACTTTCTGATGAACGCCGGCGAGCACTTCGATTTCGTTCCCGAGCGTCCCGCGAGCGATGATCAATACAGGCACGCCTACGCGCAAACAGCTCTCGCGGCTGGCCTCACTCCAGAGCAATGCGTCAAGGTCTACGCGTTCGAGTCCGGAGGCGATGGCAACTACGCGATTCAAGCCGGATTGGAATACGGCCGCCCCGGAGAAAAGGCCATCTCGACGGCACTCGGCTACAACCAGCTGCTGACGACGAACAGTGTCGAACTCCTCGCCGAAGTCGGCGATAAATTCGTAAGCAAATTGCGCGCGAAGGCTGACGCCGCGGATGGCGCGCGCCACGAGCAGCTGCAGAAAAAAATCTCGACGCTCGAAAAGATGATCGCCTTCAGCCAGACCGTGCCCGATCAATGGAGCGCGCACGCCCGCCTCGCGGAAACGCCGAAGGGTATGGCCCTTCACGCGGTCATTCTCGATATCGACATCAGCCCGCTGCTGCAGGTCGAAAAGTTGCTGACGTCAGTCAACTACGCCAAGCGCCAGGGTTACGCCAAGCCGCTGACGGCTGCCGAACTCGAGATGATGAATCTTACAGGCGACGGCACTGGCTTCGACATGGTCACGATGCCGGACGCGATGAGGAAGAAAATCCCAACGTCCAATTTCTTCCAGCGGCGCGGCTACGAGCGCAATCAGGTGGCCATCACGAACAACACGGTCGCCACGCTCATCGCCGCCACCGACGCCAAGATGGAATCGGAAGCCCAACTTCCGGGCGCGCGAGCCCTCGCGGCTGCGTTCGAGGTCTTTAGCGAAACGCGCTGAGTGAGCCGGCACTCCGAGGCTTGTCCCGGCTTTAGACCAGTCGCGACTGCTCGACGGCGGCCGCGATGAAGCTCGCGAACAGCGGATGCGGATCGAACGGCCGCGACTTGAGCTCCGGATGATACTGCACACCGATGAACCACGGATGGTCGGGATACTCGATCGTCTCAGGCAGCAGTCCGTCCGGCGATAATCCGGCGATCTTCAGTCCCGCACGTTCAAGAGCATCGCGATAGCGCATGTTCACCTCGTAGCGATGACGGTGGCGCTCCGAGATCTCGGTCGAATGATAGATCTTGGCGATATGGCTGCCTTCGGCAAACGTCGCCTGGTACGCGCCGAGCCGCATCGTACCGCCAAGCTGGCCGTCCTGCCGGCGCTGTTCCAGCTCGTTGCCCCGCATCCACTCCGTCATCATGCCAACGACGGGCTCACCGGTTTCGCCGAACTCCGTCGAGCTGGCGTTCTTGATCCCGGCGAGGTTCCGCGCTGCTTCAAGACATGCCATCTGCATGCCGAAGCAGATTCCGAAATAAGGAACGCGCCGCTCGCGCGCGAACTTCGCAGCCAGGATCTTGCCTTCCGAACCGCGCTCGCCGAAGCCACCCGGCACAAGAATGCCGTTGACGCCTTCGAGATACGGCGCCGGATCTTCGCGTTCGAAGATCTCACTTTCGATCCACTCGAGCTTGACCTTGACACGGTTGGCGAGGCCGCCATGAACCAGCGCTTCGTTGAGCGACTTATAAGCGTCCTTGAGGCCCGTATATTTGCCGACGATCGCGATCGTCACCTGGCCCTCGGGCTGTGCGATGCCGCGTGAGATCGTTTCCCAGCGCACGAGATCGGGTTTGGGCGCGCCGGTGATGCCGAAGGCGGCAAGCACTTCCCGATCAAGCCCCTCGCGATGGTAGGCAAGTGGCACATCGTAGATCGACGCAACGTCGAGCGCCTGGATCACGGCCTCGGGCCGCACGTTGCAGAAAAGCGCAATCTTCTTGCGCTCGCCGACGGGAATCTCCCTGTCCGAACGGCAAAGCAGAATGTCGGGCTGAATGCCGATGGAGCGCAGCTCCTTCACCGAGTGCTGCGTCGGCTTGGTCTTCAGCTCGCCCGCGGACGGAATGTAGGGCATCAGCGTCAGATGGATGAAGACCGACGCGCCACGCGGCAGCTCATTGCCGAGCTGGCGGATCGCTTCGAAAAACGGCAGGCCCTCGATGTCGCCCACCGTTCCGCCGATCTCGACGAGCACGAAATCGACATCCTCGTTACCCGACAGGACGAAATTCTTGATCGCGTCGGTGACGTGCGGAATGACCTGCACCGTCCCGCCGAGGTAATCGCCGCGCCGTTCCTTGGCGAGGATGTCCTGATAAATGCGCCCGGTCGTGACGTTGTCCGACTGTTTCGCCGGCACGCCTGTGAAGCGCTCGTAGTGGCCAAGGTCGAGGTCAGTCTCCGCACCGTCGTCGGTGACGAACACTTCGCCGTGTTGATAGGGGCTCATGGTCCCGGGATCGACATTCAGATAGGGATCAAGCTTCTTGAGCCGTACTGAATAGCCACGCGCCTGTAGAAGCGCGCCAAGGGCGGCGGACGCGAGGCCTTTGCCGAGGGAGGAGACCACGCCGCCGGTGATGAAGATATACCGCTGCATGGGCCTTGGTTCTGACACAGCCGACCCCGGATTCGGAAGCGGCTTTTTTGCACCTTCACCAAACGAAAAGGTCGCAAGGCTCAGGCTTCAGTCGAACACGCCCGTTAAAGTGGCCTGCCGCACTGCTGAGAAACCTCTTGCGTCGCAGCAGCCTGCGCGTCCGGAGGCACGGTTTCACTGGCCAGTTCCGCCTTTAGCGCGTCAGCTGTTTCATGCGTGTTGCGCGCCGCCGGGGCGATGCCGTCGCGCCCGTAGGTGACGTCGATCGAGACAATGCGAAGATCGGTCGGCTTGATCGCGACCTGATTGCCCTTGTCGGACATCTTCGTCTTTCCGCACTTGAACGTGGTCTGCGCGGGCGTGGCCGTAAACGTCCTCTGATGCTGCGCGGCGCCATAGTCCGCGGCAGCGGCCAACGCGATCTTTTCAAGCCGGGCCGAGGGCGTCCCGGGCGACCCCGCAGCCGTCACATGTGTGCTGCCGTCCGAATTGGCCGAGATGCTGTACCCGGCCGGCGCGAATAAATTCGCGGCCTGATAGTTCGTGACGGACGCCGTCGTCAGATCACCGATCGTCGCGCCGCAACCGCCAAGGTGCAGAAG
>JAEWCT010000263.1 GCA_023390485.1 Pseudomonadota bacterium | reverse complement strand
CTCCACTATGGCCAGGGCAAATGGTATCCGGGCGAACAACTTCCGCGCTGGGCCTTCGCTCTCTATTGGCGCGGCGATGGCCTTCCGCTCTGGGAAAACCAGGACCTGATCGTCAGCGAGAACGTCGCGCGCCCCGCGATGATCGAGGATGCCGGCAATCTCATGCGCGGGCTCTGCGCCAAGCTCGGCCTTCCTGCCGACAGTGCCATTCCAGCCTTTGAAGACCCGGCGCATTTTCTCCTTGCCGAGCGCAAGCTGCCGGTCAACGTCACAGCCAAAGACAATAAACTGGAAGACCCCGCCGAGCGCGAACGCATCGCGCGCGTCTTTGATCGCGGACTGGGAAGCATCGCGAGCTACGTGCTTCCGATACAAGCCTGGCAGACGGCGGATCGCGGCCGCCGCTGGGTCACCGAGCGCTGGGCGCTACGCCGCGCACACCTCTTTCTCGTGCCGGGCGACTCACCCGCCGGCTTCCGGCTGCCGCTGCAATCGTTCCCGGTGCTCGCGCCAATGCAGCAATCGAACGTCATCCCGCGCGATCCGATGAGCCCGTCGCGGCCGCTCCCCGAGCGTTCGGTTTTACTGCAGGAACGCCGCATCGTGACGCTCGAAGCCGCGAAGCCCGCAACACCGATCGAGATCACGCCCGAGATTGCAGGCACTGTCAGAACCGCGCTGACCATCGAGCCGCGCGGCAACGCCATTTGCGTCTTCATGCCGCCGCTGACGGATGCAGAAGACTATGCGGCCCTCGTCGCCGCGATCGAGGAAGCCGCGAAGGACACCGGCGTTCCGGTTCAAATCGAAGGCTACAATCCGCCATCGGATTCGCGCCTCAACGTCATCAAGGTGACGCCCGACCCCGGCGTCATCGAGGTCAACATTCATCCCTCGTCGAGCTGGGAAAGCACGGTTGCGATTACGACGGCGCTCTACGAAGAAGCGCACGACGCGCGCCTCTCCGCCGAAAAGTTCATGCTCGACGGCCGGCATACCGGAACGGGCGGCGGCAATCACATCGTCCTCGGCGGTATGGAACCGGCCGATAGTCCTTTCCTGCGCCGTCCCGATCTCCTGGCCTCCGTTATTAGCTATTGGCAAAACCATCCGGCGCTCTCCTACTTCTTCTCCGGCATGTTCATCGGCCCGACAAGTCAGGCGCCACGCGCAGACGAAGGCCGCCACGAAGCGCTCTACGAGCTTGAGATCGCACTTTCAGAGGTCCCGAACCCAGGTGCAGGACACATCTCGGCGTGGCTCGTCGACAGACTCTTCCGCAACCTGCTGATCGACGTCTCAGGCAACACCCATCGCGCCGAGATCTGCATCGATAAGCTCTATTCGCCCGACAGTTCGACAGGCAGGCTGGGCCTCGTCGAGTTCCGCTCGTTCGAAATGCCGCCGCACGCGCGCATGAGCCTCGCTCAACAACTTTTGCTGCGCGCGCTGATCGCGATGTTCTGGGAAAAGCCGTATCGCCAGAAGCTCGTGCGTTGGGGAACGGCGCTGCACGATCGGTTTATGCTCCCGCATTATCTCTGGTCGGACTTCGGAGCGATCATTGGCGATCTTAAAGCCGCGAACCTGCCGGTCGAGCTCGAATGGTTCCGACCGCACTTTGAATTCCGCTTTCCGCTCCACGGAACTGTGGCGGCGGCAAACCTCACGGTCGAGCTGCGCCAGGCGCTCGAACCCTGGCACGTTCTCGGCGAGGAGAGCGTTGCTGGCGGTACGGCACGCTACGTCGATTCTTCGCTCGAACGCGTCGAGGTGAAGGTCAAGGGTCAGACGGGCGATCGCTACGTCGTGACGTGCAACGGCCGTCCGCTGCCGCTGGCCCCGACCGGAAACTGGGGCGAAGCCGTCGCTGGCGTCCGCTATCGAGCCTGGTGGCCGCCGTCCGCTTTGCACCCGACGATCCAACCGCACGTGCCGCTCGCGTTCGACATCGTTGATACCTGGAGCGGCCGTTCGATCGGCGGCGGCCGCTATCATGTCGCGCATCCGGGTGGCCGCAATTTCGAGGTCTTCCCGATCAACGCCTACGAAGCCGAAGGCCGCCGCCTCGCGCGGTTCGACGCCGAAGGCCACACCGCGGGTCCGATGTCCATCAGACGCGAAAGCGTTAACCCGGATTATCCATGCACGCTCGACCTGCGCCGCAGTCCGGGATGATCCGCGAACGGCGCGCCGTCGCTTGCGGAGTGCGGCCCGGCGCACGATAGTGCGCTTGTTGATTTGGGGGGACGTCGCGGCGTGGATCGGTCGGAATGACGACGGCAGCGGCAGCGAAAGAGCAGCCATTGTCCGATCTCTTGGGTGCCTACCGGCGCAAGGAGATAGCGGGCTTCGACGAGCTGCTGGACGCTTCAGGTTCGGTCCGCGCGCATTGGCAGCGGCTTCTCGAGGGAATGTCGGAGCTTCCCGAAGCCGAACGCCAGTCTCGCTCTGGCCGTCTCGCGTTGCGCGTCCGCGAAACCGGCATCGCCTACGATATTTTCGCCGACCCCCACACCACCCCGCAGCGCTGGACGCTCGATCTTTTGCCGATCGTCATTTCGGCAAGCGAATGGCACGGCTTGGAAAGAGCACTCATCCAGCGTGCCCGGCTCTTCGACGCGCTGCTGAATGACGTCTACGGCGAGCAGAAGCTTTTGCGCGATGGGCTATTGCCCGCCGAACTGATTTTCTCCGATGCCGCCTATCTCGCCCCGGCCAACGGCGTGCTGCCAAACGCGGGCGGCCTGATGTTCTACGCCGCCGATATTGCGCGCGGCGAAGACGGCGAATGGCACGTCATCGACAATCATACCGAAACGCTGGCCGGCATCGGCTTCGCGCTCGCCAACCGCGTCGTGCACACGCACGTCGCCGGCGATCTCTTTCGAGATTGCAACGCACGCCGTTTGGCCCCGTATTTCCAAGAGCTTCAGGCAACGCTGACGCTGCACAGCGGCCGCGAGAATGCGCGTATCGCGCTGATGACGCCAGGCCCACATCACGAAGACTATTTCTCGCACGCCTATCTCGCGCGCTACCTCGGCTATCTGCTCATCGAAGGCCACGATCTCAAAACCCGGAACGAGCAGGTCTATCTGAAGACGCTCGAAGGCCTGAAAGAGATTGACCTTCTCGTGCGCTGCATCGACGGGAAATCGAGCGATCCTCTGGAACTCGATTCAGCGGGCTTCATCGGTCCCTCCGGCTTGCTCCGCGTCTGCCGCAGGTCGCCGCGCATCGTGGTCAACGCCATCGGAACGGCACTCGCGCAGAACCGCGGCCTCGGACCGTATTTGCCGGAACTCGCCCGTCAGGTTCTCGGTGAAGATCTCGAACTCAAGGACGCTCCGCGGCGCTGGCTCGGCGATCCTGAATCGCGCCGCGAAGTCTTTTCTCAGTCTGACAAGTTCATCATTCGCAAGGCGCAGGAAGGCACCGGACGGCCGGGCCAAGCGGCGCGCGGATGGGAGGCCCGTGGGCTCTCCGCGCCGGAGCGTGAGAAGTTGAAGCGGGAAATAGAGCTTTACGGAGCGACGCTGGTCGCGGAAGAAAAGGTCGGCTTCAGCTCTGCGCCGATACTTGGCCGCGACGCTCTCGTCCCGAAACCGTTTGCGGTACGCCTCTTCGTCTGCAGAACCGCATCCGGCTATCAAGTCATGCCGGGCGGGCTCGCGATGAGCATAGACCCCGAACACTCTGTTGCGTTGAGCGCCCCCGACGGCCGGACACGCGACGTATGGGTGCTGTCCGAAAGCGAACTCGCGCCGCACATCAGCCTTTGGCGGCCGACGCTCGCAACGGCGCGCATCGAACGGTCGCAACGCGTCATTCAAAGCCGTGTTGCCGACGATCTGTTTTGGCTCGGCCGCTACAGCGAGCGCGCCGACTGGACGATGCGCGTTCTGCGGGGAGCGCTGCGGCGCATAGAGGAGGATAGCGTCCCGGATACCGGACGCCGCGCGGCGCGCAAATGCCTGGAAGTTCTGCTCGGCAAGGATCTGGGCCTCGCCTCGGAAAGCCGGGAGACGCCGCCCGACGCCGAAATCGAGCGCCTTTGTGAACGCCTCATCGCCAACGGACTTGGCTCGCGAACGCTCGAGCGCACGCTCGACGGGCTCTATCGCGTCGCCCACCTCGTGCGCGATCGCCTGTCGCTCGAAGCGTGGCAAACGTTGACGAAGTTCCGCCCCGGCGAACGCTGGCGGGAAGCGCTGAATTCTGCGCATCCGCTCGAAGTTCTCGACGTACTGGACGAAGGGCTCGCATCCATCGCCGCCTTCAACGGTTTCATGCACGAGAACATGACGCGCAATTTCGGCTGGTCATTCCTCGACATGGGGCGGCGC
>JAEWCT010000216.1 GCA_023390485.1 Pseudomonadota bacterium | reverse complement strand
AGTCTGCGCTGAGCGTGGCGAGCACCTCGTCAACCTTTTCCGACGGAACGCTGAGAACGGCGTGCGTGTCGTTGGTCGTGAGCTGCGCGTCCAATTTCTTGTCTTTCGCAAGAGCTGCCTTGAGCTTCGCGAAGTCTTCCGCGGCAGTCGCAGACTGCAGCGTGATTTTCGATCGACCTTCAGTACCGGAGCCATAGATGGCGAACCCAGCCGAGTCCGGCCCTCGCTCGCACATCGTCGACAGCATGCCAGAAAGTAGCTGGCCGAGCTGCGGCTCCATTTTTGGGTTTTTTAGAAATAGTCCGACGATTCCGCACATGATTGCCTCCAGAGGGCCGCGAAGGAACGGACCCACACAATAACAATCGGTAGTCGGACTGTCAACTCAGAAGAAAGAAGTTTTCTCCAAGAGAAAGGCGGAGGAGCGCAATTCGTCAGGGTCGGGGATAAATGATGATGGAAAGGTATGTCATCGGGGTCTTGATGAGGCGGGCCGGCCCATGCGGCGCCGCACTATCGAAAAGGATCGCATCGCCCGGCGCAAGAAGGTAGCAGCGATCGGCGTGCGCGTACTCCACTTCGCCCGTGAGCATGAAGATGAATTCGACGCCTTCGTGCTGAAAGCCCGTGTAAGCAACCGCATCATCGGTCAGCGTGATGAGGTAAGGCTCGATAACTACGGGGCCGTCGAGTGAGTGACCGAGAAGCTGGTATTGATGGCCGACTTTCGTCCCGCGCCGGCGGATGACCACGCCTTCCCCAGCCCTCACATACGAGCAATCACGGCGCTGTTCGAAGGAGGCAAAAAGCACCGTCAACGGTATATTCAACGCCGAAGCCAGCATCTGCAGCGTGCCGAGCGATGGCGAGATCTGGCCGTTTTCGATCTTCGACAGCATGCCGGGTGAGATCTGCGCCGCGGTGGCAAGCTCGGCGACCGTCAAACCCGCGTGTTTGCGATGGTGACGGACCTGATGTCCGATGGCTTGCTCTAGAGTGTGCTCTGCCGCGCCCGGCGCATTCGAGCCAGTCGCTAGTGGTTCCGGCTCCAGAAGAGCAATAGGGTTTTTGCGCGTTTTATCTGACATGAAGCCTTCCGCCGGATACGGCGGTTCAAATCATTATTAAAAAAACAAGTTCGCACGTTGGGAAGCATTATGCCACTACCCAAATAGAAATTGTCCATTGCCGGAAGGACGCAGGTACGGAAAAAGGGCCTATTATTGGTTAGGCTTTTGCTTTTCGGAGCCAATCCCCGAAATCCCGCGAATAGGTACGGGCGCAGGCGAAATCGTACGCTGTACCATCGGGAAGCCGCCAGACGATAACCCCGAGATGCGAAACGTGTGTAATTGCAACGTCTCCAGGCTTGAATGCGTCATCGTGAAAATCAATGCCCATGCTCCGTGAAAGGACAGGAGACGGACATGCCTGGGAAATTCTAAAAATCGTTCGGCTTTCGGTAACGTCAACGAGGGACGCCAATCCGTTGAATGTCTTCGCAAGTTCAGAATAGTGGTCGCGACCGGCTTCGGCTTTCTGAATAATGAGCCATTGATCGGGGCCTGCCCAGACGATCAGCGCTCCGCCAGCTTCGACGGCTTTTGGCGTTGAAGGCAGCGATACTCCGAAGGTAGCGCGAGCGAGTTCGTCCAGCGAAGCGCGAGCGCCGCGGCGGGCGGCGATATTCGTGACGGTGACATCGTTGCGCTCGACGAGGTCGGACGCACGCGTGTTGGTATGGTTTGCAAGCTCAGACACGTAGCCTCGCTCCTTCAACGTCAACAAATGTAGCCGGAACCACTTCGACGAGGATGTCGCCATTTCGAACGGGATCGAACGCTCTCAGGATCTCGCCCATTCGCGTCTCGGCGCCTGATAACAGCCCCAAGCCGATCCAGTGACCGAGCGAAGGCGAGTAGGCGACCGAGGTCATGTAACCTTGATCGTTTTGCGCAACGGCGGCATCGTTCTTGCCGATGAAATGCGCGCCACCCCGAAGGCGTGCGGATCTGTCGACAGGCCTGAAGCCGACGACGCGGGGACGGGTAGGATCGGTGAGTCCTGGCCGTTGCGAAAGTACACGTCCGACAAAGTCTTTCTTCGTCGATGCCATCTTGCCGAGGCCGAGATCGGCAGCCGTCGTCATACCGTTGAGTTCGGGACCGGCAACGTGTCCCTTCTCGATGCGCATGACGCCGAGAGCTTCCGTTCCGTAGGGCGCGACGCCGAATTCCTCGCCTTTCGCCATGAGAGTGAGCATGAGGAGATCGCCTTGGCGCGCTGGCACGGCGATTTCGTAAGCCATCTCGCCCGAGAACGAGAGCCGGTAGAGCCTCGCTTTGATGCCGCCCATCACGTTGAGTTCAGCCACCGCCATATAGGGGAAAGCCGCGTTCGAAATGTCGAAGGGTGCATCCACGATCTTCGCAAGCAAATCGCGAGCGCGAGGACCGGCGACGGAATACTGCGCCCACTGATCGCTCACCGGGAAAAGCTGCACATCGAGGTCCGGCCAATACCATTGGCGGCAGAGTTCGAGATGCTGCAAAACCTTGATCGCGTTCGCCGTGGTCGTGGTGATGAAGTAGCGGTCGTCCGCGAAACGCGCCGCGGTTCCGTCGTCCATCGCGATGCCGTCCTCGCGCAGCATCATGCCGTAGCGGGCTTTGCCGACGCCGAGAGTGCTCATCATATTGATATAGACACGGTCGAGAAACTTACCGGCGTCGGTACCGTGAATCTCGATCTTGCCGAGCGTCGAGACATCGCAAACTCCGACGGAATTTCTGA
The DNA here is from genome assembly GCA_023390485.1 of Pseudomonadota bacterium. GTDB lineage: Bacteria > Pseudomonadota > Alphaproteobacteria > Rhizobiales > Hyphomicrobiaceae > Hyphomicrobium_B. The sequence goes on along the minus strand of JAEWCT010000216.1, from coordinate 1,086 downwards.
CCGTGTTTACTTCGCGGCAAACCGTCGTCAGCCAATCGTTCTCGCCGGGCTTCGGATAATATTGAGCCCTGAGCCACATGCCGGTTTCGATGAACACGGCGCCGCGCTCTCTGGCCCAATCGTGCGATGGCGTAAGACGCGTTGCCTTGAAATGCTTGCCGCGATGCTCGCCGGCGAGGGCGCCGAGCGAAACGGGCGTATATGGCGGACGCGCCGAGGTCGCGCCGGTCGCCGCAATGGTTTTGCCCGTCAGCTGCGCCAGGATCGCGAGGCCGTTGACGTTCGACGTCTTGCCCTGATCGGTCGCCATGCCGAGCGTCGTATAGCGCTTCAGGTGTTCGACCGAGCGATATCCTTCGCGTTCCGCCAAGGCGACGTCAGCAGCCGTGACGTCGTTCTGCTGATCAACGAACGCCTTATGCTTGGCTGCCTGGACGTGCCAGAAAGCCGAAATATCGCTGGGCTCGTTATCAGCTGCAGGAACAGCCGCAGCCGCTGCCTGAAATCCGCTTGCCACCGCGGCGGCTTCACCTGCCTGCGCACCTTCTTTAAGGCAGGAAGCAAGGCCGAAAGTGCCCTTTGCGGAGCCGGAGACAGCCATTCCCTTCGGCAACGCGCCGGGAACGAAAGCAGCCAATTCCTGCTGCCACTGCGCACGGCCGCCGAGATGGGTCGTGACCTGAACGCTCGGATTGAAGCCGCCGGAGACCGCGATGAGATCGCACGCAATGTTTTGCGACGTGCCGTCAGCCCCGACGATGCGAGCGCCGGTGACGCGCGAAGATCCAATCGCATCGGCGACGACAGCGCCTTCGAAGATGCGAATGCCGTGCTTGCGTGCAAATGATTTGGTAGCCGGCTGCAGCACCGTGCGCGTATCGACGAGAGCAGCGACGCGAACGCCGGCGCCCACCAGATCTTCGATCGTGCTCGCGCCGTCGTCATTGTTCGAAAACACGACCGCGGTTTCGCCGGGCTTGACGCCGAAGCTGTTAATATAGGTGCGTACGGCGCTTGCAAGCATGACGCCGGGACGATCGTTGTTGCCAAACACGATTGGACGTTCCAACGCGCCTTGGGCAATAA
>JAEWCT010000090.1 GCA_023390485.1 Pseudomonadota bacterium | reverse complement strand
GCGACGCCGATCAGCATCGCGAAGGCATAGTGGTACATGTAGCCCGTCTGCAGCTTGACGACGCGGTCGGTGATCCGGACGACGCCCTCCGCCGTGCCGTTGATTGCGCCGTCGATGACGGCGCCGTCACCGTCCTTCCAAAGGAAGCGGCCGATGCCAAACGCGGGTCGCACGAAGATCAGATCGTAGAGCTCGTCTAAGTACCATTTGTTCAGCAGCAACAGGTAGAGCGGGCGGAAGGCCCGCGCCGTTGCCTCCGGCAGCCACGGCGCTCCGATATAGTAGACCCAAGCGATTGCGAAGCCTGCGAGCATGGCTATCAGCGACGAATAGGATACCCACTCCGGCACTTCGTGCATCTCGTGCAGGATATGATTGTGCTCGCCGCGGAAAATCGCTGCGCCCCAGAATGCGGTCTCGTCGTGGCCGATGAAATACGGGGCGAAAAGGATACCAGCCAGCACCGCGCCGAGCGACAAAACAAGGAGCGGTACCATCATCGTCGGCGGGCTCTCGTGCGCATGATCGTAGGTGTGATGATCAGCGCGCGTTTCGCCATAGAAGGTCATGAAGACGAGACGCCATGAGTAAAACGACGTCATCAGCGCTGCGATCACGAGGAGCCAGAACGCGAAGTTGTTCGGCGTATTGGCCGCGTACGAAGCTTCGATGATGGCGTCCTTCGAATAGAAACCTGCAAAGCCCGCAAGATGCGGAATGCCGACGCCGGTCAACGCGAGCGTGCCGACCAGCATCGCAGCGAACGTCCAGGGGATTTTCTTCCGCAGCCCACCCATCGCGCGCATGTCCTGCTCGTGATGCATGGCGTGAATGACCGAGCCCGCGCCGAGGAACAACAACGCCTTGAAGAAGGCGTGCGTGAAGAGGTGGAAAATGCCGGCGCCGTACGCGCCGATCCCGCACGCGACGAACATGTAGCCCAACTGCGAGCACGTCGAATAGGCCATGACGCGCTAGATGTCATTCTGCACGAGGCCGACGGTTGCGGCAAAGAAGGCCGTGATCGCCCCGATGTATGTCACGAACATCAGCGCATTCGGCGCCAGCTCGAAGATCGGCGACAAGCGCGCAACCATGAACACACCGGCCGTCACCATCGTCGCCGCATGAATGAGCGCGGAAACGGGCGTCGGCCCTTCCATCGCGTCCGGCAGCCACGTGTGGAGCAGGAACTGAGCGGACTTACCCATCGCGCCGACAAAAAGCAGCAGCGAGAGCGTCGTCAGGATATCGACTTCGTGCCCCGCGAAGTTGAACGTCTTGCCGACGGCGCTTGGCGCGGCGGCGAACAGCGCGTCGAGATTGACCGTGTGGAAGACGAAGAAGAGCCCGAAGATGCCGAGCGAGAAGCCGAAATCACCGACGCGGTTGACGATGAACGCCTTGATGGCGGCCGCATTGGCGGAGGGCTTCTGATACCAGAAGCCGATGAGGAGGTACGACGCGAGGCCGACGCCTTCCCAGCCGAAGAACATCTGCACCAGGTTGCCGCTCGTCACCAGCATCAGCATCGCGAAGGTGAAGAGCGAGAGATATGCAAAGAACCGCGACCGCGACGGGTCTTCGTGCATGTAGCCGATGGAATAGAGATGCACGAGCGAGGAGACGGTCGTTACGACGACAAGCATGACGGACGTCAGCGTGTCGATCTTGAGCGCCCATGATACGTCGAGTTCGCCCGACGTGATCCAACGCAGCAGTTGGACGTCGTGCGTCTCGTGTCCGAGGGCGACCTGGAAGAACGCGACCCAAGACAGTACCGCGGCGATCAGCAGGAAAGCGGTCGTGACGACTTCGCTCGCCCGATCGCCGATGGCACGGCCAAACAAACCTGCGATCAGAGCGCCCGCAAGCGGCAGAAAAACGATGGCGGCGTAGATCATGCCCGCCTCACCCCTTCATCATGTTGATGTCTTCGACCGCGATGGAGCCGCGGTTGCGGAAGTAGACGACCATGATCGCGAGACCGATGGCGGATTCGGCCGCGGCGACCGTCAACACGAAGAGCGCGAAGACCTGGCCGACGAGGTCGCCATTGAAATGAGAGAACGCGACGAGGTTGATGTTGACCGCCAGCAGCATCAGCTCGATCGAGAGCAGAATGACGATGACGTTCTTGCGGTTCAGGAAGATGCCGAAGATGCCGAGCGTGAACAGGCACGCGGCCACAACGAGATAATGTCCGAGACCTATGGTCATTCGGCAGCCTCCGGATGTTTGACGGCCGGCGGGATGACCGAACCACCGCTCGGAACCTTGACGACTTCGAGACCCGTCGCTGGTCCGCGCGCGACCTGCGCGCTGATCGATTGGCGCTTGACGCCTTGCCGGTGCTTGAGCGTCAGCACAATGGCGCCGATCATCGCGACGAGCAGGATGAGCCCGGCTCCCTGGAAGTAGTAGACGCACTGGGTATAGAGGATCTCACCGAGCGCGCGGGTATTCGTGACGTTGGCCGGAATAGGTGCCGACGGGTTCATCACAGGCGACACAGTGAAGCCGCGATATCCGAAGAGCGCAATCAGCTCCACCAGCACGATGCCGCCGATGAGCGCGCCGATCTTGGCATTCTTGATGAAGCCGGCTTTCAGCTCGGCGAAGTCTACGTCGAGCATCATCACTACGAACAGGAAGAGCACGGCAACCGCGCCGACGTAGACGATGACGAGCAGCATCGCCAGGAACTCGGCCTGGAGCAAAACGAAAAGTCCCGCCGCGTTGAAGAACGCCAGGATCAGGAACAGGACGGCGTGGACGGGATTTTTCGTCAGAATGACGGAAGCGCCCGCCGCCACCGCGAGCACTGCAAAGAGATAGAAAAAGAGCGCCGATGCCATCGCCTTGCCTTCTATCGATACTTCGCGTCAAGCGCGATGTTCTTTGCGATTTCGCGTTCCCAGCGGTCGCCGTTCGCAAGCAGTTTATCTTTGTCGTAGAACAGCTCTTCGCGCGTCTCGGTCGCGAATTCGAAGTTCGGTCCTTCGACGATGGCATCGACCGGGCAGGCCTCCTGGCAGAGGCCGCAATAGATGCACTTCGTCATGTCGATGTCATATCTCGTCGTGCGGCGCGTACCGTCATTACGTCGTGGACCCGCCTCGATCGTGATCGCCTGAGCCGGGCAGATCGCTTCGCAGAGCTTGCAGGCGATGCAGCGCTCTTCTCCGTTCGGATAGCGGCGGAGCGCATGCTCACCGCGGAAGCGCGGCGATAGCGGGCCCTTCTCGTAAGGGTAGTTC
>JAEWCT010000086.1 GCA_023390485.1 Pseudomonadota bacterium | reverse complement strand
TCGAGATCTCAAGCGGGCGTCCTGCCGCGATCGGCAGCATCGAAAAGATGTCGAAGTCCAAGAAAAACCTGGTGGACCCGGACGACATCATTTCCCATTACGGCGCCGACTGCGCGCGCTGGTTTATGCTCTCCGACAGCCCGCCGGAGCGCGACGTCATCTGGACCGAGGCCGGCGTCGCGGGCGCGGGACGCTTCATCCAGCGCGTCTGGCGGATCCTCGATGAGATTGCCGAGGCCCATCCCGGCGAAAAGGGTCCGAAGCCGGCTTCGTTCGGCCCCGAGGCCCTCGAGATTCGAAAGGGTGCGCATCGGGCGCTGGATGCGGTCGGCCGCTCCATCGAATCGTTGCGTTTCAACGTGGCGGTCGCGAACATCCACGAATTGTCCAATGTTCTCCAAGCGGGTTTATCCAAACGCGGGCCAGACGTCGCCTGGGCCGTTCGGGAGGCCGGGGAACTTCTGGTTTTGATGATCGGCCCGATGATGCCGCATTTGGCTGAAGAATGCTGGGCGCGGCTCGGATACAACACGCTGGTCGCGAATGAACCTTGGCCAGCGCCAGAACCCGAGCTGCTCGTTGACGATCAAGTCACCATTGCCGTACAGGTTAATGGTAAGCGACGGGACGAACTCGTGATTTCGCGTAGTGCGAAAGCCGAGGAAGTTGAAGCGGCAGCGTTGCAGCTTGGATCGGTGGTGCGTGCGTTAGACGGGCGACCGCCGAAAAAAGTTATCGTCGTTCCGCAGAGGATCGTGAATGTCGTTGGTTGAGGGGCGGATTGGGGAACGAGGCATGTGCAGCTTGACGGTTGCGCGCGGCCTCCTCGCGGCTTCAGCTTTGATTGCCCTTTCAGCGTTGGCAGGTTGCGGCGACGGTGGTTTCCGACCGCTCTATGGCTCGTCGCTGATCGGTGGGGCGGCCGTCACCGAACGATTGGCGACCGTCGATATCGCGCCCATTCCAGGCCGGGTCGGCCAGCGCATCCGCAACGAGCTGATCTACCAGACGACCGGCGGTGGGTCTCAGAAACCGCCGCTGTACCGTCTCGACATTGCCATTCGCGAATCGGTCACGTCGATGCTCGTTGCCGTGGACGGAAACGCCGGCAATCAGATCTACAGCGTCGACGCCACGTTCAGCCTCATCCGCCTGTCCGACAAGAAAGTGGTCGCGCAGGGCACAAGCTACGGCCGCGCCTCGTTCGACCGCGTGTCGTCGATCTTCGCCAACGTCCAAGCCCGGCAGGACGCGGAAAACCGGGCAGCGGAAACTGTTGGCCAAGAGATCCAGACGCGGCTGCTCGCAGTCTTATCGACCGGGAACGCCTAGCTCTGATATCTAGGGCGAGCCCCTAGAAGAGCACGCCGATGGCCGCCGTCAAACCACAACAAGCCTCAGCTTTCCTGAAATCGCCGCCTGCCGATCTGACGGCCGTGCTGTTTCATGGCTCCGATCCGGGTCTCGTGAGCGAACGGGCGGCGGCGCTCGCGAAAAGCCTGGCTGCGAGAGAGAATCCTCCCGGCGAAATCCTCAAAATTGACGAAACTGAACTCGATGAGGATCCGGGCCGCCTCGAGACGGAGCTGCAAACGCGGCCTATGTTTTCAGGCCGCCGGATCGTCCGCGCGATCGCCAGCCGGCGCGTTTCGACGGCGCTCTTGAAGCCGCTTCTCACGTCGGGTCCGCTCGAGGGCTTGCTGATCGTCGAAGCGGGTAACCTCAAGGCGGATGACAGTCTTCGATCTCTTTTCGAATCCCAGGCGAAATGCTTCGCCGTTGCCTGCTATCCCGATACCGCAGCCGACATCGACGCGCTGATTTCCGAAGTTCTTTCGTCGTTTTCGCTGACGATCGAAGGTGATGCGCGCGCGTTGCTGCAGAGCCGGCTCGGCGCCGATCGCGCACTTTCGCGAGCTGAGATCGAGAAGCTCGCGCTTTTCTGCCTAGGGCGGCCCACCATCACGCACGAGGATGTCGACGGCCTTGTAGGAGATGCGGCGGGGCTCGCGCTCGAACGCATCGCCGAAGCCGTCGCGGAAGGACGCACGAAGGATGCGATCAGCGACTTCGGCCGCGCTCTCGGCTCGGGCGAAAACGCGCAGGTGATCATCTTGATCGTGCAGCGCTACTTCCTGAAACTGCATCGGGTCAGAAGCGACGTCGATCAAGGCCTTCGTCTCGACGATGCACTCAAATCCGTCCGCCCACCATTGTTCTTCAAGCAGAAGGACAGCTTCGCGCGGCAGGTGCGCAGCTGGTCGCGCGGACAGCTCGATCAGGCGCTCCGGCGCATTGCCGAAGCGGCGAAGACGGCGCGCCTGACATCGAATTTGGAGGACGTCGTTGCCGAGCGCATGATTTTGGCGCTTGCAGCGATGGCGGCGATGTCGTCGGCTGCGGCGGGCGGCCGCTAGCGCGCGGCTTGCGACTGCCTCTCGCGTCCCTATAGTGCCTGCGCAATTGACAAGGGGGACGACATGACGGACACGCGTTACGACGTGATCGGGATCGGTAACGCGATCGTCGATATCATTGGACGATGTGACGACGCTTTTCTCGCTACCGTCGGCGTAACGAAAGGCAGCATGCGCCTGGTCGATGCGGATGAAGTCAAGAAGATCTATTCCTCGATGGGGCCCGCCATCGAGATCTCAGGCGGATCGGCAGCCAATACCATCGCAGGCGTCGCCTCATTCGGCGGACGCGCGGCATTCATTGGAACCGTCGCCGACGACGATTTCGGCAAAATCTTTTCCCACGACATTCGCTCCGTCGGCGTAGCGTTCAATGCGCCAGCCGTTGCCAACGGCGCACCGACATCGCGCTCGCTTATTCTCGTGACGCCTGACGGGGAACGCACGATGAATACGTTCCTCGGCATTTCGACGAGCTTTACCGAAGCGCAGCTTGATTTGGAAATGATCCGCGCGGCGTCTATTCTTTATCTCGAAGGATATTTGTTCGACGAGCCGCAAGCGAAAGCCGCTTTTCGGGCGGCGTTAAATGCTGCGAAAAGCGCGGGGCGCAAAACTGCGCTCACGCTTTCGGACGGTTTTTGCGTCGATCGCCATCGCGGCGAATTCCTCGAACTCATTCGCTCCGGCATCGATATTCTTTTCGCCAATGAATCGGAGATCAAATCTCTCTATCAAACGGACTCGTTCGAGATCGCCGCGGAAAATGCGCGAAAAGACGCAAAACTTGCCGTTCTCACGCGTAGCGGAAAAGGCTCCGAGATTCATTCCGGAGAGCAATCCATTACGATATCGCCATTTCCGGTCGAAAAGGTCGTCGATACGACCGGCGCCGGCGATTTATATGCGGCCGGATTCCTTTTCGGATATGCGCGGGGATTCGATCTCGAAATCGCCGGAAAGCTCGCGAGCCTCGCGGCATCCGAAATCATCAGCCACATTGGCGCCAGACCCTCAGTTTCGCTCGCCGAATTCGCGAAGCAACACGGCGTCATTTCCTAGTATCAAAGCTCTTACAACCGTCTATTTCGACAATGCCAGAAATACCAATTCTGACTGAATGACGTTCAGATGGAGAATGTATAGGGGGTGAAACGAGTCCAATTCGAATTCGAATTTATTCTCCCTGGAATTGACGAATATATTCCCGCAATCTCGGAACCATCGAATCGCTTCGTTTCGAGGTTCGCTCAAAATGCTTCACTCTCCCATTCGCCGCGGCCGTCCGAAAGGTACCGGCATCGATGATAGCGACCGTATTGCACGGCTGGACGAGTTGCTGAGGGTACATCCGGAATTGAGACCGACCACCGCTATACGGTTGATGGGATATTCGAACCCATCGGCGATTCGCCGCCTGCGCGATAAATACAAAGTCTTTTCGTTGAAGACGCGCATCGAGCTCGCAAAAGACCTTCGTGGGACCACGCCGGCTGCGGCGGGGCTTTCCCCCGAGGCAACGCCTCAGGCGATGCTGCACGGTCGCTGAGCCCTTTGCGCAACGACGGCCTATTCCGACAATTCGATTTTTGAGCCTATCCTGTGATCACTCCACGGGCCGCTTCCCCAAGCGGTCCATTTTTTTTTGCCTTTTCGCGCGCTAAATCGGGTTCAGAGCTTGCGCAGCGACGCCACCTCGACGCGATGACTTTCGCCCTTCTGCAAAATCAGCTGAGCGCGGCGGCGCGTCGGCAGGATGTTTTCTTCGAGGTTCTTGAGGTTGATTTCGCGCCATAGCTTCAGCGCGATGCGGCGCACCTCGTCGGGGGCAAGTGTCGCGTATTTGTGAAAATAAGCGCCGGGGTCGCGAAACGCGGTGCTTCTGAGACGCATGAAACGCGTCAAATACCAATTCTCGATGATCGCCGGATCGGCATCGATATAGATCGAGAAATCGATGAAATCCGAAACGAATGGAATGGTGCCGCCGTCTTTCGGCATGTCGGCGGGCTGGAGAATATTCAGGCCTTCGATAATCAGGATATCGGGCTGCTCTACGTACACTTCCTGACCGGCGAGAATATCGTATTGGAAGTGCGAATAGACCGGGGCGGCGACGCGCGACACGCCGGATTTAACGTCGCCCAGAAAGCGCAAAAGCCGTTCCGTGTCGAAGCTGTCGGGAAAGCCCTTCCGCTCCATCAGGCCGCGGCGCTGCAGTTCGGCATTGGGATAGAGAAAGCCGTCGGTCGTCATCAAATCGACGCGCGGATGGTCGGGCCAACGCGCCAGAAGCGCCCGCAGGACACGTGCCGTCGTGCTCTTGCCGACGGCCACGGAC
>JAEWCT010000414.1 GCA_023390485.1 Pseudomonadota bacterium | reverse complement strand
CTCCAATACGATCGAGGCGCGTGCGAGCGACGGGTACGTGTCGCAAATTGCAAGTGATCTCGTGAAAAAGGGCGCCGCGGGCGGCGCTGTGGCATGGATCGCGGTGGAAGACCCGGCCAAGCCGTGGCCAAAACTTCCCGACAGGGATGGCACCGCAGGTCCGTTCTATCTGGTCTGGGAGGGCGCGGAGCGCTCCGCCATCGGCAACGAGCTGTGGCCGTTTTCCCTAGAGTCGCTCTCCGGCGTCGATGACCCAATCAGGCGTTGGCCGCAAATAGCCGTGGACCGATCCGTTGCGGACGATGCGCCCGAGCGGAAGGGTCAAGCCGTGTTCATCAAGAACTGCATGACGTGCCACCGCATCAATGGTGCGGGAGAGGGCGAGATGGGACCGGATCTCGGCCGGCCGATGAGCGCCGTCGACTACATCACCGAGCGCGGACTGCGGGCCATCATCCGCAATCCGAAAGCTGTACGCAGCTGGCCGCAGCAACAAATGGAAGGCTTCAACGAGGCAGCAATTTCGAATGCGGAGCTCGATGCGCTCGTCAGCTATCTCGCCTATATGGGAAAGCGGAAATCGGCCGGCGAGGCTTTGCCCTCTAAAGCTACGCCATGAGCCGTCAGTAGATGCCGGGGACGAGCCGGCAGGGGACGCGCTTCATGAGATCGCGATATTCCTGAGATTGCTTGAGCACACGTTCTTCGCGGTTCATGCGCGCGATCTGCAGCAAAAATGCAATCCCGTACCAGAAGGCATTGATGGCGACTGGCATTGCCAGCAACAGCCCGATGTGCGCCATCGTATAGCCCGCATACATGGGATGCCTAACGAATCGGTAGGGGCCTTCATGCTTGACGCCGCGATTGGCGGCGATGATGCCGAAGCTCAGTCCAAGGACAACCTTCGCAGACAGCTGCACGCAGATGCCGATGATGATGATCATATAGCAGTCAAAGAAAGGTGCCCAAGGGAGCGCCGGACTCGGCGTAATGAGCAAGGGAGCAATCGAGCCTGACACGCCGATCAGCCAATCCGACGGGCGATCCGAGAGCGTCGGCGATGGGCTCCGCAGAAGGAGGAATGTCACCGGCACGACCTCGGACAGAAGCAACAGATAAAACCGCAGGTCTTGGGTGCCCGACAGCTTGTGGAACGTGCGGAGGGCGAACAGGCCGAAAATTGTGAAGATAATCGTGCGCTCGAGCAGGTCGCGCGCAATCACCTTATTCCAAGTATAGGGTTCGCTTGTTTGCGGGGATGCATTCGTCATTCGCTTTAAGAGGTTTCCCTGAAAGGCAGACTGAACCCCACTTACGAATGAATTCATTGCCGCGGTCCCCTCAGGCGGGCGATCGAAACCTTGTTGTTTCGCCGATATGACCGCCGCAATCGCTTGTGCTCTCTTTTGCTATACGCCGCGATCCTTTAACGAGGGCTGAACTGGTCAGTGTTTAGATCAATCTAGCGATATGATCTGTTAACGGATTGTTTGCTGTATGCCCGATTGAGTGGTCACGCGAGTATCGTTGCGCTTTGTGCGGCCGCTGGCGTGTAATCAAGCCGTGCTGCCGGTATCGCCGCGGCGGCCGGCGCGCATTTGTTCGAACGATCGGCGTGTCTGCGGCTTGATGAAGATGGCGATGACTTCCGGATGCTTCTTGCGGATACGGTCTTCGAGGCGGATCACGGCAGCTTCGATTTCGGTTGTCCGAAGTTCATCCGCGAATTCGAGGCTGAGCGCCACCAGGATCTGCTCCGGTGACAGGTGCACGGCGAAGACGTTGTTGGCGCCTTCGACGCTCGGCTCACTGATTGCCAGGGTCAGAATGGAATTGATGACTTCGTCGCTGGCGCGTTCGCCTATGAGAAGCGCTTTGTTCTCACGCGCCAGAACAGCCGCGGCAAATGCAAGGACGAGGCCAATGAGGATCGAAGCGGCGCCATCGATTGCGGGCATCTCCAGCCGTACCGAGAGCGCGTTTCCGACGGCCGCTATGGCGATACCGATGAGGGCGGCCGTATCCTCGAACAGGACCATGAATGACGGCGGGTCCTTGCTTTCTCGTATGGCCTCCCAATAGCTACGGCGGCCTTTGAGTTTCCCGAAGCGCCGGAGCGCGATCCACCAGGTGGCGCCTTCGAATACGGCAGAAAGTGCGAGGACGATGTAATTGACTCGGACGTCGGTGATCGGATGCGGATCGAGGATGTGATTTATGCCTTCGTAGACGGATACTCCCGCGCCAAACGTGAACAGCAGCAGCGCGACGATGAAGCTCCAGAAATACAGCTCGCGCCCGTAGCCCAAAGGATGCGTCGCGTCCGGCTTTCGGCTTGCTCGAAAGTAACCGTAGAGAAGGATCGCCTCGTTGCCGGTGTCGACGAGCGAGTGCACCGCCTCACTGAGCATCGAGGAGCTGCCCGTGAATGCCGACGCAATGAACTTCGTGACGGCAACGAGAAGATTGCCAGCCAACGCAGCGTAGACGACACGTTTTGAAAGCGCGGTTTCACTCATGCGGGCATGAGATTGCTGGAGCCCGGCCGCGATTGCAAATTTTTCCCTGGGGCCAGGCGCGAATTTCCGTGAGCGGATCAGGCGTTGATCGTATCCGTCGCGGCATCGGCCGGTTTGCGGTCCAGCGCGCCAGCGACCGCGTCGTCCACGCGCTCCAGCCATATGAATTCGAGACGATTGCGGGCGTCTTGAGGAATGTCGTCAAAGTCGCGCCGGTTTCGCGCCGGCAGCATAACGCGCGTTATACCAGCGGCCGCCGCGGCGACGACTTTCTCCTTGATGCCGCCGACCGGGAGAACGAGGCCCCGGAGCGAGATTTCTCCCGTCATGGCGGTATCGCTTCGGACGGTGCGGTTTGTGAGAAGCGAGACGAGGGCCATGAACATCGCGACGCCGGCGCTCGGGCCGTCTTTCGGCGTTGCACCAGCCGGAACGTGCACGTGGATCTCGCTCTTCTCGAATACGGCCGGATCGATCCCTAAGGATTGCGCGCGGCTTTTGACGAGCGTCATGGCGGCTTGAGCGCTTTCGCGCATCACATCGCCGAGTTGCCCGGTCAGGATCAATCCGCCTTTGCCCGGGGACTTCGTCGCCTCGATGAAAAGAATGTCGCCGCCGACCGGGGTCCATGCAAGGCCGGTCGCGACTCCTGGGACGCTGGTGCGCATAGCGACTTCATTCTCGAAGCGCGGGGCTCCGAGGCTTTCCGTGAGATCTTTCGGGCCGATGCTGACGCGCGCCGTACTGTCTTCGGCGATCTTGACGGCCGCGTGCCGAAACACCTTGCCGATTTCGCGCTCGAGTGCGCGCACCCCGGCCTCGCGCGTGTAGCCATGGATGATGGTACCCAACGCCGCGTCGTCGATCGTGACCTCGTCGGCCTTCAGGCCGTTCGCTTCGAGTTGCCGCTTGACGAGATAACGGCGGGCGATCTGCAACTTTTCGCTTTCGGTGTATCCGGCAAGGCTGATGATTTCCATACGGTCGAGCAGCGGCCCTGGTATGGTTTCGAGCATGTTCGAGGTTGCGATGAAAACCACGCGGCTCAGATCGAAGGGGACGCCGAGGTAGTTATCGCGGAACGTGCCGTTCTGCTCGGGGTCGAGAACCTCGAGCATCGCAGCCGAGGGATCGCCCTGTATGCCACGGCCCATCTTGTCGATTTCATCGAGCATCATGACGCAATTGCGCGCGCCTGCCCTTTTGAGCCCCTGGATGATGATGCCGGGAAGCGCGCCGACGTAAGTGCGGCGATGGCCGCGGATTTCAGATTCGTCGTGAACGCCACCAAGGCTTACGCGCACGAACGGCCGCTGCATCGCGCGGGCGATCGATTGGCCGAGAGACGTCTTGCCGACGCCCGGGGGACCAACGAAGCAGAGAATGGGCGCTTTGCCGTGCGGCGCGAGCTTACGTACGGCGAGGTATTCGATGATGCGCGTCTTGATTTTTTCGAGGCCGAAATGGTCTTCGTCCAGAATGCGGCGCGCGGCGACGATGTCGATCGGCTTCTCTTCCGGCAAGGCCCACGGGAGCTCCGTCAACCAGTCGAGATAGGTACGGATCATGCCCGTTTCTGCGGCGGCTTCCGGCAAGCGTTGATAACGTCCGAGTTCCTTGCGCGCATGCTGCTCGACCTCGGCCGGCATTTGCGCCTTGGTAATGGTCTCGCTGAGATCCGCGACTTCCTGAGCTTTGCCGTCGCCTTCGCCGAGCTGACGCTGGATCGCCGCCAATTGCTCACGAAGCACGGCTTCGCGTTGACGGTCATCGAACGCAGCTTTGGTTTGACGGCCGATCTCCTGCGCGATGCGCATCACCTCGATGCGCTCGGCGAGCAATTTCGAAACGCGTTCGATGCGCGTCGTCAGATCTACCGTTTCGAGGATCGCCTGTTTGTCTTCGGCCGTGATGTCCATGTAGCCGGCGGCGAGATCGGCGAGTGCTGCGGGAGACGCCGCATTCTCGATCGTCGCTATCAGTTCCTGAGGGGCTTGCGGAAGCAGCTGCACCGCCTCGAGCGCCTGTTCTCGAAGATTGCGGAAACGCGCTTCGATCTCGGTCGAGCGGGCGTCGGGTTCAGGCAGGTGGATGACGCGTGCCGTCAGAAATGGTGTGCCGGGAAGGAAATCATCGATGCGGATGCGCTGCACGCCTTGCACGACGACGTGATGCGTACCATCGGGCGCCGCGAGGTAGCGAATAATGTTGGCCAGCGTGCCTATGCGATAGATATCGCCGGGGCCGGGATCGTCGTTGTCCGGGTCGCGCTGTAGAAAAACGCCGATCTGGCGCTGCTCGCGCACGGCCTGCTGAGTCGCGGCGATTGATTTATCGCGGCCGATCGTCAGCGGTAGGATGAGCCCGGGGAAGAGCACCACTTTGCGGACGGGAAGAATAATCAGTGCATCCGGCGGAAGCTCTGCGTTCCGTGTGCCGTTGCCGGTATCGGGGGCGGTCTTTTCCGTACCCGTGGAATTCGCGTCACCAAGTGCCATTGCTCTTACCTCATCCAGCTTTTGTCAGCGAGAACACGAGGCAACCGTTCGCTACGAATTGGCGAACGGCGTATCGTCCTGCCGGTAGTTGAATCCGGCGCTCGAAGCGGCCTTGCGGCAGCTCGAGGTGATGGATGACGGCATTGCGAAGCTGCGGCGGCACAACGCGGCGACCGGAAACGACGAGGATGCCGTTCTCGATCGAGGCTTCGACCATTTCCGGATCGACGCCCGGAAGCGCTACAAAAACGAGAATTTCGGTTTCCGTCTCCAGCACGTCGACAGGAGGTTCCCACGCAGGCTCGTTCTTGGCTTCCGGGCGTTGCAGGGAGAAAAACTGCCGATGCATACGCTCAGCGCGCGTCAACGTTTCGACGGCTTCAGCCAACATCCAGGTCATCGGATCTCTTTTTGACATGAATACTCTTTCGCTTGCGGATTGATCCGTCGAGAAAGTCTGCTTGAGGAAATCTATCGCGCTGAATTCGATCTGTCGCGCGTTGGATATTTGCAGAGCATCGCTGCAGCCTGTCGTCGTTCGCATGGCTCGCGTCTGGCGGATGCAAGGTTACGGCGGGCGATGATTTTTTTGTTACCGGGCTCTGGGCGGCTCCATAAGGTCATCCTTGAAGAACCTGCGGGCGAGGGCGAGGATCTCTCCATCGGTCGGGTGACCAACGGTTTCCACCCCTCTGATCTTCGGCTTGAGCGCGGGCGCGCGGCGGTCGATATGGTTTATCAAGGCGAGCTTTTCATTTGCAGGGCCGATGATGAGGATGGCTCCCGCGTCTGCCAACGCATCGGTCGCGTGTTGCAAAAAATCGGTATCCTCAAGCGCGTGCCCGCTGCCGATGGTGTTGGCCTTATGATGGATATGGCGGACGGGATCTTTGGGGCGGACCACGATCTCCTTTGCATCTGAAACATTAAAGTAGAAGATGCGGGCTTCGTGGTGGTCGATCCAGACGACCGCGTGAAAATGTTGATCCGACATGCGATCTCCGTATGAGCGAGCGTGGACCAGTTCTAACTCGTGCCCCGCGACATCCCGAGGCAAGGTCTTTATCAAAGGTTTTTACGGCGCCTGATTTACAGGTACCTTTTTCACCTTCTTGCTGGCGACAGTATTGGTAGCGGCCGGCTTCGTCGCGCTTGTCTTGCCGGCGCTTGGCTTGGAGGAACTCAGCTTCTTCGCAGTCTTCTTGGTTTTGGTGGGCTTCTTGGTTTTGTTGCCGCTGACGGCGGCGGCACTTTTTCCGGCATTGCGAGCGGCCGCGGTCGTCTTGGCTTTCGTTTTGTTTCCCGGCTTCGCCTTGGAACTCGCCGCTATCTTCTTTGGAAGTTTGCCAGTCTTTCCCGCATCCCCTAAGGCTGAAGTCTTAGCAGCCTTCCTGCTCTTTATACTTTTGCTGCTGACATCCTTTGGGTCGACGGTTGCTTTGGTGTCGTCGCCGGATGCTGCCGCCGTCTTGGTGGCGTTCTTGCCAGCCTTCGCAGCGTTGTGTCGCTCGACGTCTGCCTGTGTGATTTCTCCGGCTTGCACGAGCGCAACCAGACACGGCGTCGACAGACTTTCGCCGACTGAGCGCATGCACTTGCGAAGCTCTTCAGTGCCAACGGAAAACTGGCTGCAGTGCTGATAGTAATCGCCTCTGCACGCTTGCCTTACGTTATCATCGACCGCATAGGCGTAAGCGCCCGAAAGCAAGAACGAGCCCAAGCCCGCTGCCAGGAAAATGCCGCTTCGAGCGGAACGCAGACATCGAGAAATTGTATGGCTGCTGACGGGGACAAGTAGGTTTTGCAATCGACTAAACCCAGGTCTGACCTCAAACACGGCACATTCCGACAATAAAGGCTGCCGCAGCGGCCGCAACCCGGCCGCTATTAGCGACTAGAACGTGGTTATCAATAAAGTTGTTGCAAGAACGGATGAATTGTTTGCACTAGGGCCTACGTTACGCTGCGGACGGCTAATTGGGGCCTATTGCGCCAAATTTTCCTGAATTCCGTAGCGTCGAACTCGATGTCATGGCATTGGCAGACGCGCGTTTCATAGTAAGGGGTGGGCCTTTTGGTCCGGCAAGTCGCGATGAAGTCAAAAAAGATAGTACAAACAATCGCAATTTCCGTAGCGGCACTGACCTTTGCGGGTACCTCCGCTGATGCCTTCTCGCAGAAGGTGAAGAACGCGTGCTCGTCCGATTTCGCGAGTCTTTGCGGAAAATACCGGCAGGGAAGCTCTGAGCTTCGTAGGTGTTTCGAAAGCAACCGGCGCGTGCTTTCGAGAGACTGCGTCGAAGCCCTGGTGAACGCCGGGGAAGTGCCGGCGCGATATCTTAGGCAACGGTAGTCTCACACCGCTTCGAATTTCGATGCTGCAGACTGCGAAGCGGACGTCGCATAAGCCCCGATATTGATCCGTGTGCGCCAGACGACGTTCCGTCTCCGCTCATCTTGCATTGCGGTTTGGCGATGGCCACTTGCTTTGTGCTTCGGTGATCGGGCGCGAGGGAGAACGCAATGAAATTTTCTACAGCGGCTATTTTTGTCTGCTTCATGTTTTCGGCTGGGCATGCGCGAGCCGATGACATCGGCTGCATCAGCACGACATTCAGAATCATCGGCGCCAACGACAAGGTCTGCATCAGCGCCTTCGATGATCCCAAGGTGCCCGGCGTTGCCTGTCACATCAGTCAGGCGCGGACGGGCGGTCTCAAAGGCACCTTTGGTCTTGCCGAAGATCCGTCGAAATTTTCGATCGCGTGCCGTCAGGTCGGGCCGATCAACACGGACGTTTCCAAGCTTGCCGATCAGGACGAGGTTTATTCTGCGAGCACGTCGCTCTTCTTCAAGCACACGCATGTCTTCCGTGCTGTCGACAAGAAGCGCAATACGCTCGTCTACGTTGCGATCAGCGACAGGTTAATCGAAGGCTCACCTTATAACGCCATCTCGACGGTCCCGATCATGCCGTGGGGAACGCACTAGCGGTCGCAATCGCCGCCTCGCGTCCGATACGTTGCCGCCAGCCTTGCGGCGTGCCCCTTCCTTGGAACCTCCTGGGCCGAGCATCGGTTTTCTCGGACGAGCCAACGAAGGAGGATGCAATGGCTGTGACACCCGAAGAGATCGACGAACGACCGGATGGTTCGTCCCGCCCGCGCTTTCAGTTTCCTTGGCTTCTTGCGCTGGTTGTTCTGGTCGGGGTGATTGGCATTGCACTCAGTTTCGACAGCGATCGAAGTCTCTCGGAACGGAATGGCGTTCTGTCGCAGATTGATGCCGATAACGACGTCATCCCAAGCATTGCGCCACGATAACCAGAGGCTGCCGCTGGCGCGGCTCCGCCGCCATAAACCGCCCGCGCATATAAAGGCGTACGGACCGTTCGAGCAGACGGTTGACGTCGCTATAGGCGTTGCCGATCGAGAGAATGCAGGTTGCCAGGCGTTCTTTTTCGGCAAGCCGCGAGCCGTCGAGGCGAAGCTCTTTTGCTGCGCGCTCGAGAACGAGCGTCATGCGGTCAAGCGTTTCGGGCTGAAAAGCGTGAGAAGAGTCCATCGGTGCACCTCCGAGCTTTCTCCCCCCACTCTCGTTGCATACCACACACCAATGTCAGTTCGAAGAACGTCAGGCATCGGACAGAAGCAGTGCTCGAAGCATATGCCGATCAGCCGAAGTGCATAAACGCCCGCAAAGACAGTCGAAAATGAGGGCGTTAAACCGGTATTCATCGTCATCGCAACTTACTTGTCGCGCGATATTCGAGCGCGCGACAATAACTGCAGCGCGCTTTCAGTAAGGGCAAGTTCGGTGCGCTGCGTTCGGGGATTTCTCCCGACGACTTGAAAAAAACCGGCATCGTCCGACAGTGCCGCGATTTCGCGAAGGACGAGCGCGTGCGCGATGTCGAATTTGCGGGAGAATGTGCGGCTATCCTTGGCGATGCCGAAGCGGAGGGCCGCAAGTATGGCGGCCCCAAGCTGCGAAAGTGCGGGCTCTTCGGAACTCAAGGCCGAGACGGCCCCGAGGAATCTTTCTTCCGTAATCTCGTCGTCCGGGTCCGCGCTCACGCGGCCTTTGCTTGCTCGGACAGCCGGAACGAGACGAGCACGGATTTCGAGGTCGGCGTATCGCTCAGCTCGCCCGCGCTCGAAAGCGGAACGAGGACGTTCAGTTCCGGATAATAGCCCGCAACCGAGCCGCGCGGGAGTTCGTAGGGGACGACGCGGAAGCTTTCCGCGATGCGCTCTACGCCGTCGTCGTACCGGCCGATGATATCCACGTGCTCGCCGGCTTCGGCGCCGATCTCGGCGAGGTCGGCCGGGTTGACGAACACCACGCGGCGCTCGCCATAAACGCCGCGATAGCGATCATCGAGACCATAAACGGTGGTGTTATACTGATCGTGCGAGCGGAAGGTCTGGAGCACGAATGTGCCTTTCTCGGCCATCGCCTGCTGGTGCTCAGTCTGATCTGGAAGTTCCACGCGTCCGAAGGCCGCCTTCTGCGATGGCGTGTGCCAGATGCGCTCGGCGGCGCCATTGGGCAGGCGGAAGCCGCGCGGACGGCGAACACGTTCGTTGCAGTTTTGGAAGCCTGGGATCGTGCGCGCGATGAGATCGCGGATTCGGTCGTAATGGTGAGCGAGGCCTTTCCAGTCAACGACCGCCGATCCGACCGTTGCTTCCGCGATACCGGCAATGATGCCGATCTCGGAGCGAAGCTCGCGCGAAGCCGGCTTGTTGATGCCTCCCGATCCGTGCACCATGCTCATCGAATCTTCGACAGTTACGATTTGCGCGACGCCGTCGGCATTGCGATCGATCTCGGTACGGCCGAGGCAGGGAAGGACATAGCTGATCTTGCCCGGAAGCAGGTGAGAGTGGTTGAGCTTCGTCGCGATATTGACTGTCAGCTTCTGGTTCATCAGCGCCTTGGCGATCAAGGGGCTGTCCGGGGTCGCGCGGGCGAAGTTGCCGCCGAGAGCGATGAAGGCCTCAGCCGATCCATCGAGCATCGCGCCGATGGCGGCGATGACATTGTGACCATGCCGGCGCGGCATCGAAACGCCGAACTCCTTTTCGAGCGACTCAAGAAATGCCCGCGATGGCTTCTCGTTGATGCCGACGGTGCGATCGCCCTGGACGTTCGAGTGGCCGCGCACGGGGC
This sequence comes from Pseudomonadota bacterium, assembly GCA_023390485.1. Taxonomy (GTDB): domain Bacteria; phylum Pseudomonadota; class Alphaproteobacteria; order Rhizobiales; family Hyphomicrobiaceae; genus Hyphomicrobium_B. The sequence goes on along the minus strand of JAEWCT010000414.1, from coordinate 4,727 downwards.
ATAGGCCGGTGCCGGGACGGCCAATGTTGCCGCGCAGGAACATGAAGTTCGCGATCTCGCGGATGGTCGCCACCGAGTGGCGATGCTGCGTGACGCCCATCGCCCACGTGCAGATCGTCCGGTTGGCGCCGATGTAGATTTGCGCCAGCTCTTCCAGCTGAGTGCGCGTCAGGCCCGACTGATCTTCGATCTGTTGCCAGGTCGTCGCGTCGACGCTCGCCCGGTAGAATTCGAAGCCCGACGTGTGCTGAGCGAGAAAATTCCGGTCGAGAACCGACGGGCGTCCGGCAGCGAGCGCTGCGTCATCAGCGGCGAACACGGCCTTTGCCATACCTCGTACGGCCGCCATGTCGCCGCCGATGCGGACTTGAAAATATTCGCTGGCGATCGGCGTCGAGCCGCCGGTGATCATCTCCAGCTTGTCCTGGGGATCGGCGAAACGCTCGAGGCCTTTTTCACGGACCGGATTGAAGACGGCGATGTGGGCGCCGCGGAGCGCCGCGCGGCGGAGATCGCCGAGCATGCGCGGATGATTGGTGCCGGGATTCTGTCCGATGACGAAGATGGCGTCGGCCTTCTCGAAATCCTCGAGCAGAACCGTGCCTTTGCCGATGCCGACGGCCTGCTCGAGCGCGACGCCGCTCGCCTCGTGGCACATGTTCGAGCAGTCGGGGAAATTGTTGGTGCCGTAGAGGCGGACGAAGAGCTGATAGATATAGGCGGCTTCGTTCGAAGCGCGGCCGGAGGTGTAGAATTCGGCGCGGTCGGGGCTGCTGAGACTATTCAGGACGCCGCCGATTTCGGCGAAGGCTTCGTCCCAGGTCGTTTGAACGTAACGGTCGCTCGCGGCGTCGTAGCGCAACGGATGGGTCAGGCGGCCTTCGCGCTCGAGGTCGTAGTCGGTCCAGGTGCGGAGCTCGCTGACCGTATGTTTGGTGAAGAAGTCCGGGCTGACGCGCTTGTCGGTCGATTCCCAGGCGACGGCTTTGACGCCGTTTTCGCAGAACTCGAAGGACGAGCCGTGCTCGGGATCGCCCCAGGCGCAGCCGGGGCAATCAAAGCCATCGGGCTGATTGGCTTTGAGCATCGTGACGGCGCCGGAGAGCGGTGCGCCGCTCGCAAGCAGCTTCTTTCCGCAGCTCTTCAGGGCGCCCCAGCCGCCTGCCGCCTTCGACTTTTTGCCAATAAATTCGGGTTTGCCCATCGCGCCTACACCAACGTTTGCCATTTCCCGGCTCGCATTGTGCATGTGCGAAGTGAATGGCGACCGCAACGCACAAGCAAGGAATAACCGTTATGCGGAAACGGAATATCGCGTGATTTTTCAGGGTTTTATGGATTCACGAACGCGCCCGTCGCGTGCCTCAAAAGGACGCTCTGCCGACAACGCGCTCGTCCGCATCATGCATTGAAGCCAAAAGACTTGCCGGCAGGTCGCGTCCACGAAGGATGGCGACGATCTCCATTGGTTCGCTGACGCCGCGGACATCCACCTTCGAGATGAGTTCGGGCGCGGGCGTCCATCCGGCCAGTCTCGCGACTTCGCGGGAGATGATGATCTGGGCGCCCTTATCCTTGGCTATGGCTTCGAAGCGGCTCGCGACGTTGACGGCGCTGCCGATCACGGTCATGTCGACGTTTGCGCCGTAGCCGATGCGGCCCATCAACAGCTGTCCCGCTTCGATGCCGATGCCGACGCGGAGGGGCCGTCCGAATTCGGCTTCCATCTTGGCGTTGATGTGGTCCAGCGCGAGGTCGATGTCGCGGGCGGCTCTGAGCGCCTGGCGGCAGCCGACTTCAACGCCGTGCTTCTCGCCAAATACGGCCAACAGGCCGTCGCCAATGAATTTGTCGATCCAGCCGTCGTGGACTGCGATGGCGCTGCCCGCGGCCGTAAACACTTCATTGAGCATGAAGACGACGTCGTGAGGCAATTTCTTCTGCGACAGGCGCGTGAAGTCGCGCAGGTCGAGGACGAAGGCTGCGAGCGGCTTTTCGACGCCTTCCGAGCCGAGTTCTGCTTCATCGGCTGCCTCGGGGCCGGTCGTCGAAGGTCTCAGCAATCGTGTGACCGTCATCGGGCCGCGCGGCCTGATCTGGCAGGCAAGGCGGACGTTCGGCGGCGCGCCGATGCTCGCAAGCGTGACCGCTTCCGGGAATGTCGCCGGCGGCAAGGCGTCGATGCCTTCGTCGATGCGGACACGGCATGTCGAGCAGCGCGCACGGCCGCCGCAGACGGACGCATGCGGGATGCCGTTCATCCGGCTGACTTCAAGCAGTGTCGGGCCGAAGGTGCAATTCACCGAGCCGCTGCCGACGTAGTTGATGCTGAAATGCGGCCAGTAGCGCCGTTGAATGGCGGGCCATGCCAGAAGCGCCAAAGCCGCGGCAAGCATCGCTGCAAAGACGAGCCGCACGATCAGGCGCATCGCCGCTAAGCGGTCGGCGTTGTCGGGGCTCGGCCAGTGCGAGAGCAGCTTGACTTCGTCGAACGTTTTCGGGTCAGCGATCATCTGGGCGACGGACCGGCCGCCGACCATGAAACCGCCGAGCGCCGCTATCGGAATCGCGACCGCGATCAACAGCAGCAGGGGCTGGAATTTTCGGTATGGCGCGTAAAGGCGCAGCCAGAAATGAATGCCTATGCAGCCGTGTATCCAGACAATTAGTAAAAGCGTGCTCTGCAGGATCGCGCTATCCGGCCAGAGCCGCGCGAGCTCGTAGAGGTAAGTGTCGTTCACGCCGAAGATGTCGCGTGCCCCGCGCGTGTTGACGATGTGCGGAAGAAGCAAAAATGGAATCAAAAGACCGAGCGCGAGCTGGATCGATTCCCACGCCGGCAAACGAAGCGTCGCGCGGTCGGAAAGCTTGTCGAGCGCCAGCACGATGTGCGTGATGAGCGCGGAGGCGAGGATGATCGTGCCGGGCCAGGAGCGCGTTATTGTCCAGCGCCATTGCTGGACCTCGTACATCGCCTGAAGATCAAAAAGGCCAAGCGCGTGATTGAGAAAATGGGTGGTCGCGAAGGTAAAAAGGATCAGCCCCGAAACAAGGCGAAGTCTCTGTCTCCAGTCTCCTCGCAGAAGGACGTGCATTTCGTCTCCGGTGCAGGGGATGCCCGTCTCGCCGTCCTATTTCTGCTGCCGTTGGTCAAGCAGATTTGTGGGCTAATCAGGGCTGGCCGCGCGATATTCCGCGGCCTGCTGCCGGAATGCACAGTTTAGAGATAAAAGGGGAGGGCGGCCGAGCATTCCACCCGGCGCCCGAGTCCGCGCAGAGGTTCAAAAGATAAAGCCGGTGTTGATGAAGTTGCTGTCGTGATCACGGACGATCGTGTCCAAGATGCGTTTGGAATCTTCCGTCTGCTTGGCCGCGATCATGGACCGGATCGAGAACGATCTCAGAGCGTCCGTCACCGACAGCGTTCCTTCCGCGGAGTCCTTGCGTCCCGTGAACGGGAAGACGTCCGGCCCGCGCTGACACTGGCAGTTGACGTTTACGCGGCAAACTTGATTGACCAAGGGGTCGACGAGCTTGCCGATGGTCTCGGGATTTTCGCTGAAGATCGATACCTGCTGGCCGTGCTCGGAGGTGATGACGTATTCGAGCGCGGTTTCCACGTCGTTGAAAGACATGACGGGGACGATGGGGCCGAACTGCTCTTCGCGGTAGAGCCGCATGTTTTCTTTAACGGGATAGATCACTGCGGGCGCAAAGAGCGTTCCGCACGACGCTCCGCCGCCCTTGTTGAGTATGCGGGCGCCTTTCGACTTCGCGTCCTCGACGAGGCGCGTCATGTGCTCGACTTTTCCAAGATCGGGAAGCGGGGTGATCGTAACGCCCTTTTCCCAGGGCATGCCGATCTTCAGTTTTTGCACTTCGGCGACAAGGCGCGAGACGAAATCATCGATGATGTCGCGATGGACGATGAGCATCTTGAGGGCTGTGCAACGCTGCCCGTTGAATGAAAGAGCGCCTGCCACGCATTCCTTGACGGCGAGACTCATGTCGGCGTCCGGCAAGACGATGGCGGCATTCTTGGCGTCGAGGCCCAGAATGGCGCGAAGGCGGTTCACCTTCGGATGCATCTTCTTCAGGTGGTCTGCGACTCTGCTCGAGCCGATCAACGTCAGAACGTTGATCTTTCCGGATTCGAGTAGCACGGGCACGATTTTCTCACCGCTGCCGTAAACGGTGTTGATCACGCCCGAAGGAAATGCCTTCTGGAAGGCTTCGAGAAGCGGCTTGAACAGAAGAACGCCGAACGTCGGCGGCTTGAATACGACGGTGTTGCCCATGATCATCGCAGGGATCAACGTCGCGAAGGTTTCGTTCAGCGGATAATTATACGGGCCCATGCAGAGCACGACGCCAAGCGGCGTACGGCGGATCTGGCCGATCGTGCCTTCGACGACGAGGAAGCGCGAGTTGGAGTTGTCGAGTTCCTTCAGCGCGGCAATGGTCGCTCTCATGTATTCGACGGTGCGGTCGAATTCCTTTTCCGAGTCGGCGAGGCTCTTGCCGATCTCCCACATGATGAGATTGATGATCGTGCTCCGGCTCTCGATCATCAGACGGGTGAATTCCTGCATGCAGGCGATGCGCTGGGCGACGGCCATTGTCGGCCATTCGCCGCGGCCGTCGTCATAGGCTTCGACGGCCGCAGCGAGCGCCTCCATGGCTTCGGGAATTCCGGTGGTCGGGTAACTTCCGAGGTTGATCTGCTC
>JAEWCT010000411.1 GCA_023390485.1 Pseudomonadota bacterium | reverse complement strand
ATATTGCCGAAGCCATCGCGAAAGCACTTCACGGCATCGACGCCCGGAGCGCTGACGCGCCATTCGATGACGCGTTGACCTTGAAACGACGGCGGCGTGAGGCGCAGCGCCAGAATGGAATATCTTGTCGGCTCGCTATAAACGTAACGCGACACATGCCCAATCGAAATGCGCATCGTCGATCCTCAATCGCTGAAGTGATACGCGGCGGAGATCTCGTTCCCGAGCTTGTTGTTGCGGCCTATGAAATCCTGCACGAACTCATGCAGTCCGGATTGGAAAATGTTGCGCATGTCGGCTTCGAGCAGCAGATCGCGCGTTGCCTCGGCAGTCATCTGACAGTCGTGCCGGGCACCATAAAACACTGCGAGATCGCGAAGAGCTAACGTCAGCTCGTCGTAGCATGAGCGAAGCGAGCGCGGCATCTGCCGATTCAAGATCATGAAATCCGCGATCTTGAGCGGGCGATAGTGGTCCTTGAAAACCCAACGATAGCTGCGGTGCGCCGAAACGGAACGCAACAATGCCGCCCACTGATAATTATCCTTCTCGCTGCCGACCATCTCGCTTGACGGTAAGAGGTGATAATATTTGACATCGAGAATACGCGCGGTGCTGTCGGCGCGTTCGATGAACGTGCCGACCTGACTGAAATAATAGGTGTCGTTGCGCAGGATCGTATTCAGCAGGGCGCCGCGATAGAGCGCGGAGCGTGAACGCACCCAATCGAGGAGCTCTGGAAGCGAATTCGAGGTGACGGTTGCTGGCCGGATCGCCGAAAACTCGAGCCAGGAGCTGTTCAGGCTTTCCCACATTTCGCGCGTCAAGGCCGTGCGCTGAGCGCGGCCGTTGCGACGTGCGTTTGCAAGACACGAAGCGATGCTCGACGGATTCGACGTATCGAACAGCATATAGTCGATGACGTTCTGCGAGATCAGCTCGCCGTGCCGCTGTATGTAGCCTTGCACGCAGCCCGCGCTTTCCAGCGTCGATCGCCATTCCTCGTGAAAGCCTTCGCCTTCGCGCGGCAGAAGCACGATGCGATAGCCGACCTCGAGAAGACGCGCGATATTTTCAGCGCGCTCGATGTAACGCGACAGCCAGTAGAGATCGTTTGCCGTACGTCCAAGCATTCCGAAGCTATTCCTGCAGCACCCAAGTATCCTTGGTGCCGCCGCCCTGGCTCGAGTTGACCACCAGCGAGCCCTTTTTCAGAGCAACGCGGGTCAACCCTCCCGGCATCAGCCGCACCTGATCGCCAATGAGCACGAAGGGACGCAAGTCGAGATGCCGGGGTGCGACGCTCGAGTCGGCGAGCGTCGGGCATGTCGACAGCGAAAGCGTCGGCTGGGCGATATAATTCGTCGGATTGGCGATCAGCTTCGCCCGGAAAGCTTCGATCTGCTCTTTGGTCGATTTCGGACCGACGAGCATGCCGTAGCCGCCGGACCCGTGAACTTCCTTGATGACGAGCTCGGCGAGATGTTCGAGCACATACTTGAGGCTCGCGGGCTCGCGGCAGTTGTACGTCTCGACGTTGGCGAGGATCGGCGACTTGCCGGTGTAGAATTCGATAATCGCCGGGATATAGCTGTAGATTGCCTTATCGTCGGCTATTCCCGCCCCCGGGGCATTGACGATCGTCACCCGGCCGGAACGATAGACATCGAATATTCCCGGTACACCGAGCAACGACGTCGGATCGAATACGAGAGGATCGAGGAAATCGTCGTCGACGCGACGATAGAGGACGTCGACGCGCTTCAGACCCTCGGTGGTCTTCATTCGCAGCAGACCGTCGATCACGACGAGATCGGTGCTTTCGACGAGTTCGACGCCCATCTGGTCGGCGAGGAACGAGTGCTCGAAATAGGCGCTGTTGTAGACGCCCGGCGTCAACAGCGCGATCGTCGGCTCAGCATCGAGATTTCCAGGCGCAACGCTTTCGAGCGTCTTCAGTAGGGCGTCAGGGTAGTTCTCGACGGGCCGCACGCGATTGCGGCTGAAGAGGTCGGGGAAGAGGTGCATCATCGTCTCCCGGTTCTCCAGCATGTAGGAGACCCCGGACGGCGTGCGGGTGTTGTCCTCCAAAACCATGAAGTCGTTCTCGCCGGTGCGGACGAGATCGACGCCGATGATGTGGCTGTAGACACCGCGTGGCGGGTCGACGCCGATCATCTCCGGCAGGAAGGCGGAGTTCTGCGTTATGAGCTCTTCGGGAATCTTGCCAGCCTTCAGGATCTCCTGGCGGTGGTAGATGTCGTACAAGAACGCATTGAGCGAACGGACGCGCTGCTCGATACCGAGTTCGAGGCGGCGCCATTCCTCGGCCGAGATGATACGGGGAAGGATGTCGAACGGAATGAGGCGTTCGCCGGCCTCTTCGGCGCCGTAGACGGCAAAGGTTATTCCGGAACGGCGAAAGAGGACTTCCGCCTCGACCGACTTCTGTCGAAGCGTATCGAGATGCTGGACGCCGAGCCACTCGGCGAGCGCGCGATAGGGAGCGCGAACTTCGCCGCCGAAGCCATTCATTTCGTCGAATGCCGCGACCAAGACCACCCTCCCGTCACGATTCTTTTCGGATAGGCATCGCAAACCCCAGGCCAATTCGCGCGAACCCCGGAAATGCTGGGTCTAGCGGCTCACATCACCCTACCTTTGCTTGTCGAATATGCAGCTTGCGGCCTTCTTAGCATAAAATTCCGGCATTGCCGCCAAGGCGTTGGCAGCGTCGGCCCGCGCGGAATTGAGCCCTAAATCTGCGCCGGATCGGCGACACCGGGGACGGGCGCTGCGGATCTCGATTTCAAGCCCCACGCCGTGACGACGCCGAGCAGGCC
>JAEWCT010000329.1 GCA_023390485.1 Pseudomonadota bacterium | reverse complement strand
GATCAGAAGATCATGATGGTCCGGACGCCCGAAAAGCAAAGCCGCCTGCACACGATCCTCGCCGACGAGGAAGCCAAGCGTGTCATCGTCTTCACGCGAACGAAGCGTGGCGCTGACCGTGTCGCTGACCGGCTGGGCATGGCGGGCATCAGCTCGGCGGCCTTCCACGGCAACAAGGCGCAAAACGCCCGGCAGCGCGCCCTCAACGATTTCACGCTGGGGCACATCCGCGTTCTCGTCGCAACCGACATCGCCGCTCGCGGCATCGACGTTTCGAACATCACGCACGTCGTCAACTTCGACATGCCGCTCGATCCCGAAACCTACGTCCATCGCGTCGGCCGCACGGCCCGTAAGGGCACGACGGGCATCGCGATTTCGCTATGCGATCCGTCAGAGCGCGGCGAAATCCGCGCCATCGAGCGGATGATGAAACAGCCGCTCGTCGTGATCGACGATGTCGGCGGCGAAGCTCTGCCGATGCCGGAACGCCGTCACGACGACGGTCCTCGCCGCCAGGGCGCACCGCGCGGCGGACGTGGTGGCGAAGGTCACCGTGGCCGCCCGGGATTCCAGGGCGGAGCCGGCAGGCATCGTTCCGAACACCCGGCTGGCGAGCGTTCCAACGGCCATTCGGATGACCGCTGCCGCGATCGTCCGCAACGCCGCCCCTACGATCCTGCAGCCTTCACCGGCGGCCCGGAAGACGCGGCCAAGTTCGGCGTCGCCGACCGCGAGCACAAACCGCGTTCCGCCGATCGTCCTCGTCATGACGGCCCGCATCGCGGCCCGCGCGGCGATCGCCAATCCGAACATCGCCCATCCGAACATCGCCAAGGCGAACACCGTCAGGGCGAACATCGCGCTGGCGGCCATCGCGGCGACCACCGTGGACATACCCGCCCGTCACGCCATGGCGACGATGCGCGCCACACAGACGGCGTCCGCCACGCCGACGGCGCGCGTCCGGAACGCAATCACGGACCTGCCGGACGCCATCGTGACGAAACCGGCACCGCCAAGCGCGAAGGCGGCCACGGGCCGAGAAAGCCGCATCATGGCGGCGGCGGCGAAGGCCGTCCCTCATGGAAGGGTGGATCCGATGCCCCGAAGTTCATGAAGCGCCGCGAGGCGGGTGATCGCAACCGCGATCGTCCCACCCGCTAAGCGATTTCGAAACCGCTGGAACGTTTGAGCCCGGCCCATAAAAAAGGCCGGGCTTTTTGTGCCCGGCAAGTTGAGGGATAGGGTGAAGTCGCGAGGCTAAGCCTGGCTCAGCCCTTCTTGTCGGGTGGACCGCGATCGTCGTCGTCATGGTCGTGCATCGGGCCGCCTTTGCCATCGTGGCCGAACCAGCCGCCTTCATGACGGCCGCCAGGGCCCCATCCGCCGGCAAACCTGTGGCCGTGATGACCGCCCGGCATGAGCTGCCGCATCAGGGGTCGCAATACGTCCTTCTGATCATCCGAGAGCGATGCATAGAATGGTGTGAACGCGCTCGAGAACGCTTTCATGCGGTTAGCACGCTCGCTCATCCGCTGGCTGATCTTCTGGAAGCGGTCAGCAAGATCGGGACGCTTCTGCTCGCCGCCCTTCTCCTCCTCGGCCTTGCGCTCCTCGCGCTTCTTCTTCCACTCTTCCATTCTCGCTTGCCGGGCTTTGAAACCTTCGCGAACTTGCGCTTCCACAGGAGCCCAGAGCTTCTCCTGATCGGGCGTGAGCTGAAGCGCCGTTTTCACCATCGCGAGTTTGCCCTCTTCGAGGCGGGAACGCGTTTCAGGTGATAGGTTCCAACCGGCTTTGTCAGCCGTTTTTGCGATAGCAACGGTCGCGGGAACTGCGACGACGGCCGCAAGTGCGATCCACGTACCGCGAGATAAAGTCTTCATTGGCAGTCTCCTTCGGGCCGGGGATAGGCAGGGGAATTTGCCGGCCGTCGGAGGTAACAACGAGGACGCGCAGCTGATCCGTCGCCACCGCGCGAATTACATCGGCGCAACAATCAGCTGCGCAAAATGAACAAATCGAGGGAAATCTGGGGGGCTTTCGCCTCGCTCCTGCTCTATTTCAGGGCGAACCTCGAAGCCGCTAGTTCGTCCGGTTGATGACCGCCGGCGCATGCGGGTTTTGCGACGGCATGAGCGGTACGTCCGCCGCCGCTGCCTTGCCCGGTTTCCGAGACGTGTCGATTTTCTGACCCGGGTTCTGCATCGGACCGTTGAGCGATGTTTGCGGCGCGATCACTGCGCGAGCGGACTTTGCCATCGGCTGCGCGTAGACGACTGGGTCGCGACCAGAAAAACCTCCCGCGACGCAAATCACCAAGTCTTCGTTCGGCCGCGACGCGATCAACTGGCGAACGAGAGAATTATCAGGCCCCGCGAGTCGCTGTGAGCTGAAGCCGTCCTCGGGAATGGTATTGAGATTTTTCGCCGAACCGTGCGGATCGGCATCGGCGCCAGCCGCCTCGATCTGCGAGCCCTCCGTTTCCGCGTTTTCGGCGAGCACCCGCGTCAGCGGCAGAGCCACAACAAGAATAGCGAGGGCGGCTGAGCCCAAAACCCACGAGCGACGCATGACGAACGGCTCCAAATCTGAATAGATTTCAAACGAATGTGCCGTAGCGGGGTAAACAAAGGCTTACTCCCGAGCGCGCCGAGGGACGGTTTGACGTAGCCGAGGGAAAACGACAATGGCCCTGCCTACTCGTCGAGCAGACCGTTCGACCGGTTGCAGCGTTGAACGTTCACGACAGTGACAGTCCTCCCCTGCCGGTCCTGTACGGCTCGGGCACGCTGTTGACGCCGCGCGTACCGCCGCGCCAATTCCTCGTTGGCAGCGAGCTTCATTTTCTTGGCGATGCTTTGCGAAAAAGGCGACATGGAACTGATCCTCAAGTTTGGGGGACAACAGCAGCGCCCGCCCTCAGTTCCTTACATTTTAAAATAATCTGTCGTGGCGCAGCACCTGATGAGCGCTCATTGTCCGTGAGCTGACCTCTTGTGGTGCTTATCGCTCTTGCGGCTCAGGTCGCTCGTATTGCTGTCGTCGCTTTTCCCGCTCTTCCCGACTTTTTCGCCGTTGTTTCCCTTGTCGCCCGTCTGCTTTTCAGCCTCCGGCGTTTGGACCGCAGGCTTTGGGGTGTCAGGTTTCTGAACGTCAGGCTTCTGGGGTTCAGGTTCATGAGCCCCAGGCCTTGCGCCTTCGGACTTCGGCTGAATCTCAATTGTCGCTGTCATCCCGATGACAAGGCGCAAATCCTCCGGGACATCTTCGAAATGAATGCGCACCGGGACGCGTTGCGCCAGCCTCACCCAGGTGAAGATCGGATTGACGGTCGCAAGCCCACTGTTTCCTGGCGTGGCATTTGACACGACGATACCACGCGCAACGCTGTCGACGCGTCCGTGCAAGACCTTGTTATAGCCGAGCAACCAGATCTTCGCGGGATCGCCATCGCGGATCTGCTTGAGTGCTGTTTCTTCAAAATAGCCATCAAGCCAGAACGAATCTGAATCTACGACGGACAACGCCTGCTGCCCTGCTTTCGCGTAATCGCCTTGCCGTATCTGTAGGTTCGTAATCCATCCATTCACCGGCGATCTGAGCTCGGTCCGCTCGAGATTGATATTCGCCTGTGTCAGGTTTGCATTCTGCTGAGCGAGCGTGGCTTCAGCCATCTCTGCTGCAGATGTAAACGTTTGCTTTTCTTCGACCGAAGTCGCCAGATCCGTGAGAGCATTCCGTCGCGCTTGCTGCGCGGTCTTGTTTGCGAGATCAGCCTCGGCCTGCTTGATGCCTGCCTTGGCGAGGTCCACCGCGACATGGAAGTCACGCGGATCGATCTTCAACAGCAAATCGCCCTTGTGGACGAATTGATTATCATTGATCGGAAGTTCGACCACCCTTCCGGACACCTCCGGCGCAACCGAGACGACGTAAGCACGGACCGTGCCGTCGCGCGTCCATGGCTTCCCCATATAATTCTGCCACAAGATCCACACGGCCCCGGCACCGATCGCCGCCATGGAAAGCGTCGCAAGGACCGGCGTTATCCGAAGCCGTCGTTTTATCGAGGGCGAGCTGTAGACAGTTGGCGTCTCCTGCCCTGTTGGCTTCGCCGGCGGCAACTTCCGGGTGGTTGATGCGATCTCCGGCATGATGCCTCGACCTAGTTATAAATTCTAACGTGTCCAAAGATCAGGACCGTGGCCGCCAGGACGATGAGAAACACCGAAAATTCGAAGAGGGCCGGATGCCAAACGCGGCGCGTCCAGCCGAACTCTACCGCAACCACGCGCCATATCATCGTAATCGCGAAGGCCAACGCCATCAGCGGCACAAATGGCGAAATAAGAACGCCCAGAATGTTGATTTCGACGAAGCTCATGACGGCTGGCTTCCGAAATAATCGCCCTGACGGTCAACGGCTTCAGCGATGGCAAGCAACATCGCCCGCGCGCGCATCCGTCCGCGCATGCCAGGTTGATCAACCGGGATCGACGCGATCTCCTTGTCAAGCTCTGCCAATGTATGCTGAAGCCTCGGTAAATCTCCGGCGCCCAGGGCGGCAAGAATATCCGAAATTTCGGCGCTGGTCCGGCTATCCTTTGACAAGTGACGCAATCGAATGACCTGCACGCCGACCGTCAGTGTCGCCGCCAACCGCGATCGCTGAACCGGCTCGCACTCCGCAGGAAGGGCCACCAACCGCGAGTACATGCGCCCCTGCCACTGTCTGAACGTCCAGCGCCGTTGTCCCGCCGCGAGACGACGGAGATCGCGAATGGATAGGTCGACCAGACGCTGCGCCCGGACGCCTGGAGAAGGCTGAGGTATCACCAGAAGCGTAACCGCTCCCGCCACGCATCCGGCAACCAGTCCGAACGCGGTATTCAGATAAACCTCCGGATCAAAGACCATCACGTTGGTCGGCGCAACGAGCGGTACGAAATTGACGGTTGCAGGAACGAAGTAAGGCGCGAAAAACGGCAGAGTCGATAACGCCCCTATCGGAACGAGAGCCATCGACAAGATGAGACTGAATGCGAGAAACGTTTCGTGATTGATCAGCGCCGTGAACTTGAGAACACCGGCGACCACAGCCCCAAACAGCGTGCCAACCACCAGCCCCAACGCGGCCTTCCCGGACCCTTCCGGCAATGGCGCGAACAGCATGATCGTCACCGCCGTAAACGTAACGGCGAAAAGTCCATTCGGCCATTGCGAGATGATCCAATAGATCACCACGACACCGACTCCGACGAAGACGCGCACGGCATTGACGAGAGCCGGAAGATAATCGGCGACAACGATGCTCGGAATGCGGACGACATCACGCGCATGCGCCGGATTGGACAACAGTGCGAGCCCGTTAGCTGCCGCCTCGAGGCCCGACGCAACTTCCGCACTCGCGTCCGCACTCAGTCGCAACGATACATCGTCAGTCTTCATGGCCATGAATTTGCGGACCAGCAGCGCGTCTGCATCCCGATCCCGGGCGGGCCCGCGACTCCAGTCCGAAGGAAGATCATCCGCAATCGCCGCCGCAACGCGTCGCGCATCGGCGGGAGCAATCCCGCGCAAATGCGTCTCCACGACCCGCGCGCCGGAAATCGCCGTATATAGGCCATCAATCGCGACGCGAAGGATGGATCTTCGCTGCAGGATTTCCGCGGATTCGCCTGCCGCCTGATCGACGATGGGGGCGAGAGCCGAAATCCTCTTTACGAGAGCGCGCCGCGTTTCAGGCCCCGTTGCGCTCCACGGGTCCGCGAGTAGCACCGCGAAATGCTGAGCAATCTCCTCGATGAGCTGCGATAACAGCATTCGCAATCTCTGAGGCGAATTGCCGAGATCTGTCAGCGCCATCACCAACGTTCCGCTGACGATCCCTATGCTAATCTCAGAAGCGCGATTGATAGCGATGAAGAAGATCTGGTCGGGATCCGGAATGGAATTGTTGGCGATGATGATCAGCGTGTAGCCCGCCAGCAAAGCCGCATAGGATGCAAAATTCTTCAACAACGTCGAAACGAAGGAGCAGGCCGCAGCCCAGACGAGCATTCCGAACAGGAATCCGAAGCGGTCCTGCGGAAAGATGGCCGTGAGCACGACCGAAGCTACCGCTCCGACGATCGTCCCAACCAACCGGTAGAAGCCTTTAAGCAGCGACGACCCGACAATCGGCTGGCAGACGATCGCAGCCGACGTTCCCGCCCAGTATGGCGTATCGAGCTCGAGATAGAATGCCGTGTAGAGCGCCAGGCACACCGCAGTCGCGAGACGCAATCCGAAGAGCAGCGCCGGCACCGCCGTGGCCAAGAAATTCGAAAAGCCGCCACCCGATTTTTCCTGCGCTACCGACGATGTCATGGCGTCCATCGAGATCAAGATCGCCTGGGATCGAACCTCCAAACATAAGAGAAACCCGGTTCCGAGATGTTAAGAGATCGTGTTCGAAACGATGGCTCGCTCTCCGGCTATCCTTGGGACGTCGATCGCAAATGCACCCCATCGCGCGAAATGAAATGACGATCACCCGAACCGGATCGGCCGTCATCTAAGGGATCCCGTGTCGCGCGATCTTGGAATGGCAGCTTGCCAATGGTACAATTGTACATTGTTGGAGGCAAACCTTCCGCGCCGCGCGGAGCTCCCAAAACATTTGATCGATCATTAATTCCGTCTCGAAAATCGGAAGTATGTCACGATCTTCGGCCAAAACGGTCTTCACAAATAAGTTTCTCAGGCAGGGATGAAGCTAGCACTTGACCTTCCGCGCCGATGAGGTCCCACTGAGAGTATTCAGGGTGTAACCCGGAGACGAGCCATGAAGGTTGCAAACATCTTGGAGGTCAAGGGAACCGAAGTCATGACCGTGCGGCCCGGCGATACCATTCGCGATGTCGCTCACCGGCTCGTTGAGGAAAACGTCGGTGCTCTGGTCGTGAGCGGAGGCGCAGGCACGCTCGAAGGCATCATCTCGGAACGCGATATTTCGCGCGGGCTTGCATTCCATGGCCCGAACATTGGCACATTACTCGCGTCCGACTTGATGACCCGCGGCGTCGTAACGTGCGGGCCCGACGATTCCATATCGGACACGGCAAGAGTGATGACCAACCGCCGGATCCGCCATCTCCCGGTGCAAGACGGCAACCGCATCGTCGGCATCATCAGCATCGGCGACATTTTGAAATACCGCCTGGATGAAGTGATGCTCGAGACACGCGTGCTGCGAGATATCGCGTTGGCAGTCCGCTGATTTGCGTCCCGCTCAGCGATAGCCGGCATGGCTCGCGTGCCACGCCGGCCATCGCCTGCACGGTGCCTTTCCGACGGTCAACCCGTCGCACCAAGGCTTCGCGCCATCGATTGGAACATCTTGCTGTCGCCGATACGGCATTGCAGAAACGCCAGATAGGCTTCGAGCGCTGTCGCAAGATTGAAGCGCGTCAAAGCCGTCCACGCGGCTGTTCTTATCAGCGCGTACCGGCGTCGCCGGCTCTCGCCGAGATACCGCATCTTCGCCAGTGCAGGGATCGCCCCAACCGCTGCGAGTGTCAGCGATGTGCGGCGCTTCTCTTGAATGGCGTCGATGGCGTCATAGGCGGTCGCGAGTTCCTGAATGGTCGTTCGTTGCCCGCTTGCCGAACGCATGAGCGCTTCGAAATTTGGCGCCTCGGAAAGTCCTTCGCACGGGTCACGGCCGGAGCGTTCCCTCTCACGCGCCGCATAGAGGGCGAGATCACGCGAGAACGATTGGCGCGCGCGAAACAGCGACGCCACCTGCGATTGATGCAGGCGATAATATAAGAATGTATCCGGTAGATTCGCGATGTGATGCCGTTCCGATAGCCGCAGCCAGAGATCGTAGTCCTCCGCGTGCTGAAAAGCAGTCCGGTATCCCCCGCAAGCCAGAAC
>JAEWCT010000240.1 GCA_023390485.1 Pseudomonadota bacterium | reverse complement strand
GTGGATTGCGGGGATCCTGTGGGTAATCCCGGCGAGCATATATCCCTCGGGTGCAGATTGCGTTTGGAGGGCCCGGTGATACATCTCCTTGAGCATAATGGACCCGTCGCCCGGAAGCGCGGTCAGGATGGGGCTGACGAGCCATGCGCGTGACGGACGCCATCGAAATTGCCGAAACGGAACTTGAGGAGCGCTTCGTGCGGGCGTCGGGGCCGGGTGGGCAGAATGTCAACAAGGTCTCGACGGCGGTCGAGCTGCGTTTCGATCTCCGGGCCAGCACGTCCATCCCCGATTACGCGCGCGATAAGCTGAAACGTCTGGCGGGACGCCGTTTGACGATCGACGGGATTATCGTCATCCAGGCGGATCGTTTTCGCAGTCAGGAACAGAACAGAGCCGATGCCCGATCGAGGCTCATCGAGCTCATCGAGGCCTCGCTGGAGCGACCGAAGCTCAGGATTAAGACGAAGGCTTCCCGCGGCGCGCGCGAGGAACGGATCAAGGCAAAGACCGTACGTGGAAAGGTCAAGAAGATGCGCAGCCGTAAAGTCGATTTCGATTGATCGGCCGCGGATCGGTCAGCGCGCATCAGGGAGTTAATGGTAGCGGGAGGCGGACTTGAACCGCCGACCTGCGGATTATGAGACCGCCGCTCTAACCACCTGAGCTATCCCGCCACACCTGCCAGCACGCTGGCATTGGAGCGACCGTCTATAGGGAGCGCCGTAGCTTTCTGTCAACACGACGCTCCGTCCCGGCGGCACATGCGTGCCAACAAAATTCGAGCGGGCCGGGAAGGACACTAATCTCGCGTATTCCGCGCGGGCTATTCTGCGGCAAGCGGGCGCTGGCTGACTGCCCCTTCCTTGCGGAAGCGCATCATCGTGAAAATGCCCCACGGCCGCAGCGCCTTACGGTCGATCAGCTTCAGTTCGGGGCAAACCATCACGCGCGACACGTCGAACACCGAGTGCCAGCCGACGAGATCGGCGAACGGCGCCATCTGCCGCTCGACCCAGCCGCGGACGCCGTCCTCCTGGCTGAAGTGGTTGACGAGCATGACCTCGCCGCCCGGCTTCGTCACCCGCGACAATTCCTGCATGACCTTCTGCGGATCGGGCACGACGGTGATCACGTACATCGCAACCGTAGTGTCGAACGAGTTATCGGGGAAGCGAAGGTTGCTCGCATCCATTTCGTAAAGGCCTGAGATGTTCGTCAGCTTCTCGGCTTTGACGCGCTCGCGGGCCTTGTCCAGCATCTCCGGCGCAAGATCAATGCCGACGATGTCCAAATGCTTTTTGTAATCGGGTAGCGAAAGGCCGGTGCCGACGCCGACTTCGAGCACGCGTCCGTCACTGGAATTGATGATTTCGACGGCGTGGCGGCGGCCGGCCGTCGAGATCGCGCCGAAGGTATAATCGTAAACCGGCGCCCACCGACGGTATGCGTCGCGGACCTGGCCTTCATCGAGCTGCAAAACCTTCGCTTCGGAACGCCCTTTCTGTGCCCCCGCACGCGCTCCCGAGGAGGCGTGGAAGCCCGAAGGCTTGTTATCGCTCACTGCCCGATCTCCATTCGTCCGCAATCGAATTCATACGATGTGCCTAGCGGCCCGCGCCGGCCATCTTGCTGTTTCTAACCGCCTCTTCGGCGGTATTCGTGGCCTTGATCGTTTTTGCAATATATCCCCCGCCAAGGACACGTCCCTCTGTCCCGGCGTCGGCATAAAACACGCACGCTTGTCCAGTCGCAATACCTTCTTCGCCGTCGGTCAGATCGACCCGGACTGCGCCTCCCTCTTCGACTGTGAGCAAGGCGGGCCGGAGCGCCTGCGACGATCGCATGCGAACATAAAGTGAGAGACCGTCGGCTGCGACCTCGCGCAAGGGCTTTTCCCCGAGCCAATTGACGTTCCGAAGCATCAGCCCCGTGGTCCTGAGCGCCGCTCGCGGACCGACGATGACTTCATTCTTCGATGCATCGAGACGGACGACATAAAGGGGCTCGGCGGCTGGGATCTTAATACCGCGGCGCTGGCCGACCGTGTAATGCACGATGCCGTCGTGGCGGCCGAGGATACGTCCGTCCAGATGGACGATGTTGCCGGCGTCGAGCGCGTTCGGCTTCAGCCGTTCGATGACGTCGGTGTACTTCCCGGTCGGGACGAAGCAGATATCCTGGCTGTCCGATTTGTCGGCCACGGGCAGATTGAACGAACGCGCGAGGTCGCGCACGGCGGACTTCTGCATGCCTCCGATCGGAAACCAGAGGGACGAGAGTTGCTCCTTCGTGATGCCGAACAGAAAATAGCTCTGATCGCGATCGGCATCGACGGCGCGCGAGAGGACGGGGCCATCCTCGGTGTCGTGCCGCTGAACGTAGTGGCCGGTCACGAGGATGTCGGCGCCAAGATCCTTGGCGGTGTCGAGCAGGTCGCGAAACTTGATTTCGTTATTGCAGGTGACGCAGGGGATCGGCGTTTCGCCGGCAACGTAGCTCTCGGCGAACGACTCGATGACCTTCGTGGCAAAGCGCGTCTCGTAGTCGAGGACGTAGTGCGGGATGTCGAGCGCTTCGGCGACGCGACGGGCGTCGTGGATGTCTTGGCCCGCGCAGCAGCTGCCCTTGCGGCCGGTCGCGGAGCCGTGGTCGTAAAGCTGCAGCGTGACGCCGATCACGTCGTGACCGGCGGCTTTCATGATGGCCGCGGCCACCGAGCTATCGACGCCGCCTGACATCGCCACGACGACGCGCTTTTTCGATGCGGCCGCCTGTTTTGGGGCGCGCACTGCGCTGCTGCCGGCAGATGATGTTTCGGTCTGGTTCATGCGATCGACTGGCTCGGGCTCGTGGCAGGGGAGCGCAGTAAAGCTCCTACAACAATATCTCGACGCCGCTATCCTTCAAAAGATCCAAGAAATTCAGTGTATTGCCCGTCCGGGGCGATTGTGATCTCAGCGGGTATTGGGCCTCCTCCATCAATAATTGTCAAATCCGCCGTCTGCAAGGCGGCGTCGAGCCTCGCCACAAGGTTTTGGCCCATTTTTCGCTGAGGAAAGGCTCAGACTCCACGGTGCTTCAAATCGGGACGGATCGCCTCAACTGCGCCCTGTTTCGGTAAGGTAATGTGGAATTGGCACGCCCATTTATATGTTTTTCACTCAATGGGTTAGTGCTAATTTAATCGCATGCGGTTATAACTAACCCTGGTCAAAGAGTGTGTATTGAGTATCATGACCGAACAGCAGATGAGAGCGCGCGGGCGCTACGTGATCGGACCTGATGGGTCGCCCCTGACGGTCGCAGACCTTCCCCCGCGGGATACGAAAAGATGGGTCATCCGCCGCAAGGCTGAGGTGGTTGCCGCTGTCCGCGGCGGTCTTCTCAGTATCGAAGAAGCTTGCGAGCGTTATACGTTGACCGTTGACGAATTCCTGTCGTGGCAGCGTTCGATCGACAAGCATGGCCTGCCCGGCCTTCGCGCAACGCGTTTACAGGACTATCGGGACTAGCTTTGTCAGGCTGACTTCGTCAGGCTGATTTCGTCAGTTTTCCAGAGTCCGTAGACCGATACAGTCGAGTGCAGTCTAGGGTTGCTGGGCCGGCTTGGCCTGGGCAGCCTTGACTTTTGCTTTTTGAGCCTTGGTCTTCTTCGCCGGTTGAGCTGCGTCTGCCGTCTCGGGTGGCGCAGGTATCCAGCCTGGGACCGACGAGGTGGTTGCGCAACCGTCTGTGCCCTTCGCCCATCGCGAGATGTCGTCCGTCATTGCGGAGGCGTATGCATCCGTCATCTTCCGGTTTTCGACCGTGAGCGTAGCGGAAGCTTCTCCCGTCGGTTCGATGCCGACGAGATAGGCCTTGGGGCCGCGCGGGTTGGGTTGCGTCGGATCCCGCTCATGAATGACAATTTCGGCCTTGCCCCCGCGCGAAGGTGCGTCGGCCGTCGCGTGAAAGATGTAATCTTTCTTGAGCGGGCCTCCCGTGGCGAACCAGCAGCTCATCGCGCCGCGTGCCAGCCGCGAATAAATCTCGGTTGCCGATCCCGTTGCGCCCGGCACGATCTTGCCTGCCGAGGTTTCGCCACCGGGGAGCGCCGCGACCGTCGGCGCATTTTGACCCGAGGGCTGGAGGTTCAGAGACTGCAATTCCGGTCCGTTGCCCGCGCAACCCGGTAACGCCGCCACGATCAGCAGCGCCGGCACCCAGATTGATGGACGGCGAACAGGCATTTTTCCCCGAGCGGCGGCGCACATAGACTCATTGCTTGAACACGAATGACAGTTGCAACTCGTGCCCGCCCGGCCTGATTTGGGCAAGGGGGCACAGTTGCACCAAACGGCGAAGCCAACAGAATTTGGAGGGAGAAAGGCGGCGTCTTTCAGGCGGGCCGCATCACCTGGGGCATAGGGAAGCTGGGCCCTATGCGAGAGCCCAGCGACGCGAATCAATTAGCGGAGGGCGGTGATGCCGAAAGGCCGGTCACGGCGGCCAGCGCGCGGATCGTCAAGGTTGGCGGCCTGCTGGGCGGCCCGGGAGAATTGCTCAACCGTGTCGTCCCGTTCGCGAACGGCGGCTGCCAGCTTCTCGCGCAGCCCTTCCGTCGACTGCCTGAGGTTGTCGCGCCGCTGCGCTGCCGCTTTTGCGAAGGTCGAATAGGAGAAATGCCCGCGATCACGAATGCCGGTGCGATCTTCCTCTAGTTGAATCTGGCGTTCGAGGTCGGCGGCCATCTGATCAAATTCGCGAATAATTCGCTCTAGATCGTCAACCTTTCTAGACTTCTCTTCTACTTCCCGACGCTTCAGGCGCATGGCCAGGTCACGTGACTTCATCGTCCGATACCCCAAACAAATTCGAACTTGCCGTATCTTCGCCTTACACAAGAAGCGTGCCAACCAAGATGAGGCGCCGCTGCTATAGTAACAATGAAGAAACGCAGTCATTCCGAAGGGCCGTCGCGTTGCACCAGCGTCCGATGACCCTCAATAATTAGGTATGACATACTGCGCTTAAGTTGCGGTAAAGCAACGGGTAACTATTTCTGATGGCCCGTCTCGTTTGGGGTCAAAATTTTAGTCATGCGCCGTCTAGGGCAATCTCACGAATTCTGTTAGCTCTTGATTCGAGCCGAATGCAGGTCAGAAGCGATCGGAGTCGGGTAACGGGGTGGGCGCCCCGAAATCGGACTTTGCGGAAGATCTTGTCGGCGATCGAGAGGGGCGCAGTTCTAATATTTTGAAACAATAGCGGGCCATGCTTTGGCGCGAACGAGGATACTTTGCCTCGTGACCGTCAATAGCGCGACCGGCTTCGCGAGAGCCATGTCTATCTCCAGTTGCCGCCAGGACACCGGCAAGCCACTGGATGGTGAATTAGCTAACGCGAATTAGGGTTTGTTAACCTCTCGTCGCTAACTTCCTAACGATCGCTTAGCTCGATGGTAGTGCGTTTTCTTTGAGCGAAGGACAGACATAGCGCGGACACGGATCGTATAGGGCACCAGAGGGACGGTCATGCGGGTTCTACTCATTGAAGACGACAGTGCCACGGCGCAGAGCATCGAGCTTATGCTGCAGTCGGAAGGTTTTAATGTTTATACGACGGACCTAGGCGAAGAAGGCGTCGATCTAGGTAAGCTTTACGACTACGATATCATTCTCCTTGATCTCAACCTTCCAGACATGAGCGGTTACGAAGTTCTGAAGACGCTTCGTGTCGCGAAGGTCGGAACGCCGATCCTGATACTCTCAGGTCTGGCGGGCATCGACGACAAGGTTCGTGGTCTTGGCTTCGGCGCCGACGACTACATGACGAAGCCCTTCCACAAGGACGAGCTCGTCGCACGTATTCAGGCGATCGTTCGCCGCTCGAAGGGACACGCACAGTCGGTCATCGAGACCGGCGATCTTCGCGTCAACCTCGATACCAAGACGGTCGACGTCAATAACCAACGCGTGCATCTGACCGGCAAGGAATATCAGATGCTCGAACTCCTTTCGCTGAGGAAGGGCACGACCCTGACGAAGGAGATGTTCCTTAATCATCTCTACGGCGGAATGGATGAACCTGAGCTGAAGATCATCGACGTCTTTATCTGCAAGCTCAGGAAGAAGCTTCAGGCAGCGACGGGCGGCAAGCACTACATCGAAACGGTGTGGGGCCGCGGGTACGTGCTGCGCGATCCGGGACATGAAGGTTCCGAAGCCGCTTAAGATTTCGCGCTACATCGATCTTTTTCACGCGCACTCTTTATTCACGCGCACAGGGGCCATGATGGCCCTTGTCGTGTTTTTGGGCGTAGCTTAGGCTTTTCGCCTCCTGATCCGGCTTGGGCCTTGAGACCTATTGTGATCCCCACATGCGCTCAGGGGCCCACGTGGGGCCCCTGTTATTCGCAATATCTAGACCTGTGCCGAACGGGCCGTCAGGGGCGCCAGTTCAGAGAAATGCGGCCCGTCTGGATGTCGGGGTCGATATGCGCCGATGGGAAAGGGCTACCCGTTCCGGGGAACAGCTCAAGGTTCTCGCTCGCCAAGTCGATGTAGCGATATTCGGCTTTGATCGAGAGCGAATCCCAGATTTTCGTTTCCAAACCGGCGCCGATGAACGCGCCTGACAGGCGCTTGGCGTCGTAGAGAATCGCTCCGGTGCCGCCTAAGGAAATCGTGGTGTCTTCCAAGCCCGCGTTCGCGTAGCCGCCGCTGACGAACAGCAGGGTGTCGGGAGCGGTGAGGTATCCTAATCTACCGCCGACCATCAGGATGTTCTTGAAGCCGCCGCGGCTTTCGTAGATGGGCGTGCCGGAGAAACTGAGTTGATCTTTGTATTTCAGGTTCGACATATCAGCATCGGCGAGCGCGCCAACGACGAACCTTTTACTGAATTGATAGTCGTAACCGATCGTTGCCGAGATGAAGCCGCCATCATTGCTGACGGGGTTGTTCAGTGAGCTTGCTCCCGAGGGGAAGGTTTCCTGCTTCTGGGCCACGCTGTAGCCTGTGCCGAAGCCCAGATACGGTCCGGTCCAACTCGAGGTGATCGGCGGGATCGAATTATCGACAACGTCCTTCTTGCCATCGCCGAAGCGGTAGTTGAGCGACATCCTGATGGTTTGGGTTTGCGGCTTCAACGTCTCGATCAACTTCGCTGACGGCACAGTGTCATTGAAAACAGCATCTTCGGATCGCATCGACGTATAGCGATACTCAGCCTTGAGGCTGAAGCCGTTGCCCACCAACGTTTCGACACCGCTACCCAAGAAGTAGCCGTTGAAGCTTCCAATTCCCGCGCGCATGCGATCGCCGTTAAAATCGATGGTCACGTCACTCGGATCAGAATGGGCATAGCCGAACGTCGAGAAAAAGAGCGTCGTTGGTGCGACGAGGTATCCGACGCGACCGCCGACGGAGAGTTGATCTCCGAGCTTGAGGTGTCCAGTCTCGTTGAAGAGAAAATGGGAAAAGTTGGTATCAGCGTCGGAGAAATCGTAGTCGACAAAGGCACCTACGACGAGCGGCCCGAACAAGGCGTGGTCATAACCCGCGCTAAGCGTGAGAAAGCCTCCAGCGCCAGTCTGGCCATCTTTCTTATAATCAACGTTGGTCGGCCCGTCGGTCAGGAGGGTGTTGACGCGGGTGTTCGTCATGTCATACCCGCCGCCGATGCCGATATAGGGGCCTGCCCAGTCGTTGGCGGAAGCCGGCCCGGCGGCAATCATCAATGTGCTTCCCGCGACGAAAGCTAGGCCGGTCAGTTTCTCAATCATGGCATTCCCCGACAGGTGCACCTGAACACGCGCCGCGCGCGTTTTGACGGTGCTGAAACAATGGGCGCATATGTCCCGCTCATTGATATCGTTATCTGATTCGCGGACTAAGGGAGATCTAGCGCCAACGGGCCGCTTCGCGATCAGCGGTGGATTGTTTTAAAATGCCGGAGCAATACGGAGCTAGAGCCATGAGCGAAATGACCGCCAAAACTGCATCCCCGCTCAAGGCGGCGATCGTCCGCGTGACGCCCTTTGAGCAGAACTGCACGCTGATCTGGGACGAGTCGACGAAGGCCGGCGCCGTCGTCGATCCGGGTGGCGATCTCGATCGCATCGAGCAGGCGATCAAAGAAGTGGGAATGAAGGTCGAGAAGATTCTGCTGACGCACGGTCACATCGATCACGCGGGCGGCGCTGCCGATCTCCGCGACCGCCTCGGCGTCAAGATCGAGGGGCCGCATCGCAACGATGGCGTGCTGCTCGACGCGCTCGAGAAGCAGGGCGAGATGTACGGGATTTCCGGGGTTCGCAACGTGAAGCCCGACCGCTGGCTGGACGAGGGCGATAAGGTCACGGTCGCCGGGCACGAGTTCGAGATTTTTCACTGCCCGGGTCATTCGCCGGGGTCAGTCGTCTTTTTTGACCGGCGGCAGAAATTCGCGCTTGTCGGCGATGTGATCTTCCGGGGATCGATCGGACGAACCGACTTTGCTTACGGCGATCACGACGCCTTGATATCGTCGATCAAGACGAAGCTATTTCCGCTCGGCGACGATATCGCTTTTATTTGCGGTCATGGCCCGCCGAGCCAGTTCGGTCCGGAACGGCTGACCAATCCGTTTCTGGTGTAAGGCTTCCCAGGGTGCCCGGCGGCTAGAAAGAGAATTCATAGTAGCCGCCGAGGCAGCCGAATATTCCGCATTCGCGCTGAAGCGTGCCGTAGCCGCCGTCCGAGATCGAATTATCGTTGCTGCCGAAGAAATCGACCGTCTGCACGCGCAGGGTCTCTTCGCAGCTTCTTCTGCAGGCTGTCCAACTGCCGCCCGGAAGCCGGACTTCCCAACCCCACTTCGGAGCGCGTCTGACGACGCTCTTGATAGCGCCGTTGCCGAAGCGGCTATAGGCGGTGATGACTTCGCCTTGCTTGTAGTCCGAGCGAAGCCGGCCGATGTGTGCATCTGCGGTTGGCGGCACGATCGAAGTGAGAACTGCCGCGGAGACTGCGACCGCTGCCAGCATTTTTGCGCGCATAGAAAATCTCATCCTTGATGCTCGGTTTTTTTGCTAACGCGACATCGAAATGTTGACGCCCTTGAACGACGGTCCGCTGGTCGCGACCGTTACCGAGTGCGAGCCTCCGGCAATCGAGACCGACATCGAGCCGCTGATGCCGCCGCTGATTGCAAGGTTCATTCTGTTGGACGACGCACGTCCTGTCACCGTTCCGGATTGATTGTACGTGCGCTCTTCCCAATCGCCGCTCACCGTGCCGTTGGCGTTGGTGAGATTGGCTCTGAGCTCGACCTTTGCGGAGGCGTTGGCGCAGCGAATCGAAAGACCGAGATTCGTTGGCCCGCCGTTATTCGTATAATACCCTTTGCAGCGCAGGCTTTCGGTCTTGCCGTTATCGAAACGGGCGGTGCCCGAGCCGCTCCAAGTCCCGGCGAGTTCGACAAACGGATTGTCCGACGCCGCGGCAGCGGGATTAAACGACAAGGCCAGGCCAACTGCTACAACGGCGGCCCACGCCGAGATTGACGCTGCAAGTCTATGATTGCGCACCACGAATTCATCCTTCCAAACTGTGGGCCCCCGAAGCGGCGGCATTATCATCCGATGTGAGCCGATTTGCGAGCCATATGGGATGGACAATGCTGGGCGTTCAAACGTGTTGCTGCGGAGCGACACTCGCGGGCGCCCGTCGGTGCCGAGGTACAATCGTACGATCGATATACAGCCCGCGAGTTACCCAAATGTAGCCTCCAAAGCGTCCCGATCGAATTTCAAACTCCCGGTATTGTTGGATGGCGCTGAGAAGCAAGACAGCGGCATTGCCGCGGGGTGGGACTCGGGGTGCGCCATCGTCAATCGATATGTTGAGGGAGTTCGAGCATGGGCCGGTCGTACCGCGTTGCCACGTATGTCGTTGCTGCAGCAATTTCAAGCCTAGTCGCAACCGAAAACCGGGCGGCTGTGCCTATCGATCCGCTGGCGAACCTGGCAGGGCGCTGGGTCGGCATGGCAACGATGACGTCGATGTCGGGACCCTCGTCGAACTTCAAATGCGTGGTGACTTACGTTGCACGCCAGGACGGCGTGCGCGGCATGCGGCAGACGCTCCGCTGCGAAGACGGCGCGAACTTCAAGCTCCACGCGGCGACCGATCTTGCCGTCGAAGGCGATAAGGTCACCGGCGCATGGACGGACAAGATCAACGACATCGGCGGCACGGTCGCCGGCATCGTCACGGCCGACGGCTTCGACGTGCAGCTTTCCGGCCAGTTCTTCGAAGCGCACATGGCGGTTGCCGGACAGGGCTGTGATCAGTCCGTCAAGGTTCTCCCGCAGGACGCAAGCGTATTCCGGGAACTCGCCGCGACGCTCAAGAAGAGCTGAGCCGCCATTCTCGATATTGTCAAAACGGCTGAACGATCTGACCGACGATCGGGGTCGAGTCCGGCTTCGGATCGTAGCGGAAATCGAGGATCAGGTTGAAGACGTTTTGCGGCCAGAAGGCAGGATAGCTGCCTTCGCGGGCGCCGAGGAGTGACGCGATCTCCGGCAGCTTCTTATGATGCCAGCAGATCACGATCATTTTTCCGCGGTATTCGGGCTTCGAAAAAATCTCGGTGATGAGGCTT
Source organism: Pseudomonadota bacterium (assembly GCA_023390485.1). Lineage (GTDB taxonomy): Bacteria > Pseudomonadota > Alphaproteobacteria > Rhizobiales > Hyphomicrobiaceae > Hyphomicrobium_B. The sequence continues at coordinate 2,481 of JAEWCT010000240.1, read as the reverse complement.
TTGAAGTCCCTGTCTTCGATGTGATGCTGCACCTCGATGTTGAAAGCGGCGGCGAGGGGCTTCACCGTTTCAATGGAGCGGATCGAGCGTTTGGAGCGGGCGGCCGCGTAAATAAAATCGGGACGTCCGAACGTCTGAGGAATGTACGTCACAAGGCGCGCTGCGCGTACGATCCCTTCCGGCGATAGCAGGATATCGTTCGGGTCTCCCGTTTTCTCGGCGTGGCGCATCAGCAGGATGCGGCCAGGCGCGCCCTCGGGATGATGTGTCGCGGTAATTTCTTCCGGAGCCGTCAGTCCGAACGAACTGGCGAGCCCACGCAGCCATGCTTTCATGCCGCGATCCGGCTCAGCAGAATTTTTCAAGTCGTGCCCTTTCCGTGCGCTTCTGCCACGCGACCCGAAGGTCGCCGTCAACGTCGCGGCACACCGCTGACGTCATGGAAATTCGCGCCGGTCTTTGCAGAAATTTGGCGGGCGTTCAAAACGGTTCGATGACGCGGTTGACTGTTGGGGCGCTACCCGAGTTCGGATCGTATTGCAAATCGAGAATGAGGTTATAGGCATCGTCCGGCCATGGATCCGGATAGCTGCCGGTGGGAGCGCCCAGCAACGTTGCAATCGCCGGCAGGCTTCCGTGATGCCAGCAGATGACGAGCGTTTTGCCCTTGTAGTCGGGGTCGTTGAAAATCATATCGGCCAGATCTTCGATTTCATCCTTTTCCATATCGTGCTCGACCTTCATTCCGAGCGCGTCGGCGAGCGGTTGAACCGTTTCCCTCGGGCGGTCCGAATGCTTCGAGCGAGCCGTCGCGATGATGAAATCGGGTTTGCCGAAGGTTTGCGGAATGTAGGTCGCCAGGTGTTCGGCGCGCGTGCGTCCGGCTTCCGAAAGATCTTCGTCGCCGTCGTCGCCGGTCTTGTCGGCGTGACGCATCAGGATGATGCGCTTCGGGCCGCCGAGAAAGTGTTCGACGGGCGCATAATCACCGGCTTTCTCGCGAACCTCGGTGCAAAGGGTGCACAGCGGCCGCTTCTCCAGCTTCGGCAAGCCGATGGAGAGGAGGCCGATGTAATTAGCGCCGACGCGGGAGGAGGCCGCGTTGGCTGGTTCGCCGTGGAGGAACGCTATCGAAGCAACACCTGCCAGAAAAAGGGCTGCCGTCGCGGAGCGCCGGAAAAGAGCAGAGACGCGTTTCATTCGTTCACTCCAGCTTTCTCAGTCTCACGTTTCGCCGCGCAAACCTATCAGTGTGCGGACCGGCCGCGAGATATCGCAAGTGGCTTATGCCCCTGCAGCTCACGGAACGGAGCCCAATGCTGGAGGAAAGACGCGCGGCAGGGCGCCCAAGTTTCAAAACCGGGCATAGCGTCAACCCTTACGCAACCTTCGTTGCCTAATTTTGACGGGTTAGGCCGGTCAAAACGATTCGATTCGCGACAACGCCATGACGTCCTCCACCCCCGACCGCGAACTGCTGCAGCAACTCGCGGACATTCCCGAGGTTGCGTTGAGCGGGTTTTCCGTCAGCGAAGGCTTGGCCGGCACGGGCGTGACAGTGATGAAGGGCCGGAACTATTTCGGCAGCTGGCGGGCGGTGGACAAGCAACTTGTTTGGGTGCCGGCCAACCTGACCGAGCCCGGCCACATCGTCGAGACCGTTGACTTGGCCGTTCGCCACACGCTGCTCCTGATTTTGAAAAGCATCCAGACGCCCGGCTCCACGCCGCCTCGCGCACTTGCGGGCTGATTGCGACCAAAACCAAAATTCACCTCAGCGGACCGTTGCAAAGTCAGCGGGTAGACGCGACTGTCGGGCGACTTCGCACGGGAGCGCTATCGTGAACATTCGCCGCCAAACGCTGCTGCCAATATTTCTCCTCGCGTCGATATCCGGCGCTGTGGCCGGTCCGGTCGAACTGCCGTCGCGCAAGCCCGGGTATTGGGAAATTGCCATCGCGCATGGGTCGAAGTCGACTTTCGCGACGACGGTGCATGCCTGCATCGATGCGGCGACCGATAAAGCCATGATGCAGGCCGGAACGTCGGCGATGGAGGCGATGTGCTCCGATCACGAGATCAAGCGTCAGGGCGACGCTTACGTGTGGGATACCAAGTGCACGATGGGCTCGATGAAGACGACGTCGCACGTGGTGATCACGGGTGATTTTCAATCGGTCTATCAGATCGAAATCACCGGAGATGTCACGGGTCTGCCGTCAGCTCAAAAAACGCTGACGACGCAAAAGGCGAAGTGGTTGTCGGACGCTTGTCCTGCGGGCGTCAAACCGGGCGATATGCAAATGCCGGGCGGCATCACAGTCAACGTCGGCGATATGATCAAATCGCTCGGCGTGGCGAAGACGCCGTGGCAGCCCTAGACGCGCAACGCATGCACTGATGACTGCGGCCGCGTTCCCGGCGGCCGCAGTCGTGTTGTGATTTACGCCGCTAGCACCGCGCGCTCGTGCTTTCCTTGCT
>JAEWCT010000192.1 GCA_023390485.1 Pseudomonadota bacterium | reverse complement strand
GTGTTTCATCTTCACGGATGCTGCCATTTCATCCGATGCATTGCAGGACCTTTTGGCCGAGCACGCCGAGACGACGTTTAACTGCATGACGGTCGACGGCGATACCTCGACCAGCGACACCTGCCTGATGTTCGCGACCGGCAAAGCCGAGGCGCGCGGACAAAAGCAAATCACAAAGGCGAAGTCGAAGAAGCTCCAGGCGTTCTCCGAGGCGCTTTACGACTTGATGCGCGATCTCGCGATCCAAGTCGCAAAGGACGGCGAGGGTCTGACGAAATTCGTAACGTTCGAAGTCGGCGGCGCGAAATCCTGGGAAGCGGCGCGGGCCATTGCGCTTGCCTGTGCCAATTCTCCCATTCTCAAGACGGCGATCGCCGGAGAAGATCCGAACTGGGGGCGGGTCGTGATGGCCGTCGGCAAATCCGGCGAAGCCGCCAACCGCGACAGGCTTTCGATCTGGTTCGGCCCCTATTGCGTGGCGCGCGACGGCGAGCGCGCCGAGGATTACGATGAGAAAACCGTCGCTGCATACATGAAGAACTCCGAAATCCTCATTCGCGTCGATGTTGGCGTTGGCAAATCAGGCGCGCGGGTTTGGACCTGCGACCTCACGCACGGGTACGTATCGATCAATGCCGATTACCGAAGCTGAAAAGCTGAGCACACATGGATAAGGCATTCTGGCACGAGCGCTGGCAGCGCGGCGAGATCGGTTTTCACCAGCAGCGGATCCATGCGCTGCTCCTGCGCTATTGGCCGAAACTCGGCTTGCCCCGGGAAGGCGCGGTCTTCGTTCCGCTTGCCGGGAAAAGCCGCGATATGGGCTGGCTCGCGACGCAAGGGCATCGCGTCATCGGCGTCGAGCTGTCGGACGTTGCGGTGCGCGAGTTTTTCGACGAAGGCGGGCTGATGCCTGCCCGCTCTTTGGCGGGCGCGTTCGAGATTTTTTCCGCTGAACCGTTCGAGCTCTATTGCGGAGATTTTTTCGAGTTGACCGCCGGCGTCCTGAAGAACGTCGTGGCCGTCTACGACCGCGCCGCGCTGATCGCGCTGCCACCTGAAATGCGCGCTCGTTATGCAGAGGCGCTCGCACGGATATTGCCGCGCGAGACGATCATCTTTCTGATCGCAATCGATTACCCGGAAGGCGAGATCACGGGTCCGCCCTTTTCGGTTTCGCCGGATGAGGTTCGCCGCCTGTACGGGGATGCGTTCGAGATTGAAGTGCTGGAGAGCCGCGATGGTCTTGCCGACAGCGACAACCTCAAGAAGCGCGGCGTGACGCGCCTTGAAGAAACGGCCTACTTGCTGAGACGACGCTCATGAAGCCGTTGGTTGTCGTCGCCGCCGTCGCGCTCATCGACGACGACAAGCGCGTGCTGATTGCCCAGCGCCCGGAAGGAAAATCCATGGCCGGTCTCTGGGAATTTCCCGGCGGCAAAGTGGAGACCGGCGAAACGCCCGAAGATGCGCTTTGCCGTGAGATCAAAGAAGAACTCGACATCGAGCTTTGCCGGACATGCCTCGCGCCGTTCAACTTCGCCAGCCATGCGTATGAAAATTTTCACCTGCTGATGCCGCTCTACATTTGCCGGACGTGGGACGGCGAGATTACGCCGCGCGAGGGCCAGACCGTGAAGTGGGTGCGCGCGCTCGACCTCAACCGCTATCCGATGCCGCCGGCCGACGAGCCGCTGATCCCCTGGCTCAGAGATCTCTTGAGCGAGGCTTCAGTACATCTTTGAGGCTGACTTCGGCCGCTCCCGGCCGCAACGGCTTCTGCTGGCTTTCGTGGGGCGCCCAGCCCGTCAGCGTGACGATTTCGAAGCTCGCGGGAACGCGACCGCCGGGACGGCCGAACCGCTCCTGATAGATTTCTGCTGCCCGAAGCAGAAGACCACGCGTTACCGGCGTGCGGCGGCGCTCGGTCAGCGGATTGCTCGCCGCCATGGCCTTTATTTCCTGCATCAGCGCGAGGGGCGACGCGTAGGTCACCTCGATCACGTCGTTGTCGGCAACGGGGAGAGCAAAGCCCGCGCGCTGGAGAAGTCCGCCAAGCTCGCGAACATCGGCAAACGGGGCAACGCGTGGAGAGGCACCGCCCAGCAGCTCATCCTCGGCCAGAATCCAAGCCTCACGCAATTCTTTCAGGGTTTCGCCGCCGAGCAGGGCACCGAGAAAAAGCCCGTCCGGCTTCAACGCGCGACCGATCTGTATGAGCGCGCCCGGCAGATCGTTGACCAGGTGGAGGGAAAGGCCGGAAACGACGAGATCGAGGCTTTCCGCTGCGAACGGCAGCGCTTCGTCGTCGGCGACAACCTTCAGGCCCCGGGCCCGTCCGAGACTCGCGAGGGACGGTTCGACATCGATGATGGTTCCAATGGACGGAAGCGCTCGCAGCCGCTCGGCCAAGAGGCCGTGATAGGCGCCGAGACTGACGGCAACCGGAAAGTTCCGGCGCACGAGCGAAAGGCGCTCGGCGAAATCTTCGGCAACCCGCTCCAGCAGGAAGTCGGGGAGGCTCGAGCCGCCGGTCGCACGGGAGACGCGGTCACGCCGGGTTCTGATGGATTTGCGGTCGAAAATCCGCGGTGCGCCGGGCATCGCCTGTCTTTCCAGTAGAGCGAGACCCTAGCCCGCAACCTTGCTGCCCGGGTCCCGCATCGAAGCTCTCGCTGGCGTTAGCGCGTTGCGCTAGGGTTGCGCAATGTCGAATAGTAACTCGGTTGCGCAAGACGGCACGGACGACGAACTGGGCGGCGCGTCGACCGCGCTCTCGCGTACGCGGAGTTTCGCCCGGCTCGGACGGACAGCCCTCGATATGCTGCTGCCTCCGGTCTGCCTCGGCTGCCGCGTCCGGATCATGGATCACGACGCCCTCTGCCCATCGTGCTGGCGGCAGATCAACTTTGTTCGGCCCCCGCTTTGCGACCGGCTGGGGCTACCGCTCGCCATCGATACCGGCGCGCCCGCGCTCTCGGCTGCAGCAATTGCGAATCCACCGGACTACGATCGGGCACGGGCTGTCGCCAGTTTCGACGGGCTGATGCGAGTCCTGATTCACGGCTTCAAATTCCACGATAGCCATAACGCGCGACGTCTGTTCGGAAGATGGCTCGCGGAGGCCGGGCGGGAGCTTCTGGCCGACGCCGACCTCCTCGTCCCTGTGCCG
>JAEWCT010000184.1 GCA_023390485.1 Pseudomonadota bacterium | reverse complement strand
GCGACGCTTGCCATCGAGCGCATGCACAATGGCATCGCGGAGGCGATCCACTCCTCGGAGCTCAAGAGCGTCGAGACGCTGATCTTCTCGACGCACGGCGAGTCCATGGGACGCGGCGCGCATCCGGGCAACCTCTACCGCCGCCTCCACTACGTCATGACCAACGAAGCGCGCCGCCGCTTCGGTGCCGCGAAAATCCCGGTCAAGCACGAGACGAGTTTCCAGGGCGGCGACGGTTACATGTTCTTTGGCAACCGCGGGCTGACGACCCGGGCGCTGGCGACGATCGTAATGGACGGCGACATTCCGCCCGCTGAGACTGATCCGTTCTACTCGGAGCAGAATTTCAGCCTCGACTTCTTCCTTCGCCTTCGCGCCTTTCAGCAGAAGCTTTTCGCGCACGATGGCTATCGCGCCGTGCTTGGAGCGTTCGGCCCCAACTTGCTGTTCAAGACCGGCTCGCGGCCAGTGAAGCGCCAAGGCGAACACGCGTCCGATCGCGGCAATCCCGCACGCATGCGAGCCATCCCGAACAACGCGATCCTGCAGCAGTTCGGCTATATTGCAAACGTCGTGGCGGGCCTCGGCACCGCGGTCGGCGATGATCGCGAGCGCTTCAACAAGCTCGTGAAATCATCGAAGCGGCTGCAATCTCTGCTGGCCATGATCGGATATGGCAAGACGATCTCGAGCCTCAATGCGATGGACGCGAATTCGCAGGTCTTCAACGCCGGGCTTTGGGCGGCGCGCGCCTCCTGGGGCCGCGAAGAAGCGTTGAGCAGCGCCTTCCGCACGCTCGCGACGCACCTGCTGCCGGACGACCGGCACGGCGACATCTCCGAGCTCGTACACCTTCTTCGCCTCGACGCGATCGATTTGCATGCGATCCTCGTCGATCAGAATATCGAGGATGGTCTCGTGCCGGACGAGAACCGGCTTGAGCTCGATCTGATGCAGGCCATCAGGCTCGCGTTGATCATGCGCATCTTCATCCTCGCAGCTCAGCTGCCGCGATTTGCGCCGCAGGACGGCCTGTCCCACACGCAGGTTCTGGAAATGGCCCTGAGCCTCGAGATCCCCGAGGTCTTGAGCATTTTACGCAGAGCCTTCCCGCATGACGCGAAAAATCTCGCGGGCAAGTCCTTCGACGAGTCCGCCAGCTATCGCCCGCGCGGCATCGACGACTATGCGCGTCTCGAAACCGAGATTCTGACGCCGATGGAAATTTCCTATGAGTTCGTGCGCGAGATCGGCACCGGCATCTCGCATCACTTCGGCGCGTTCGGCTGATCCTTCAGCCGTTCGCCCTGTGGCCGAATGTCGGCTGACTGAATTACTTTAGATCGTTCGCGAGAAGCGCGAAGACTTCGCCCTGGCTGGTCTCGCTATCGAGCCACAGGAATGGCAAGTCCGGCCGCGACGCTTCGAGAGCGCCCTGGCCCGCGCCGATCTCGACGATGAGACTTCCCGTGGGCGAAAGCCGGTCCGGCGCACCGTCCAAAATTCTCCTTACGAGATCCATCCCATCCTCGCCACCAAGATGCGCAATCGTTGGCTCGGCCCGATATTCGGGAGGAAAAGCAGCGACCGCGGCCGCTGTCACGTAAGGTGGATTCGAGATGATGAGATCGTAGGTGGCGGCAGGAAGCCCCTCGAAGAGGTCCGCTTTGAACAGGTGCACGCGATCGTCGAGGCCATACACGTCGATGTTGCGTTTCGCGACAGCCAGCGCATCCACTGAGATGTCGCTCGCGTCGACCTCGGCATTCGGGAACGCTTCCGCCGCTAGAATGGCAAGACAGCCGGATCCCGTGCAGAGATCGAGTACGCGCCGGACCGCGAGCGGATCAGGCACGATGGCCGCCAGCTGATCCTGTACCAACAGTTCGCCGATGAAAGAGCGGGGCACGATCACCCGCTCATCGACGTAGAACTTGTGCCCCTGGATGTAGGCGCTGTTCGTGATGTAGGCCGCGGGCTTGCGCGTCTCGATGCGCTTCGAAATCACCGCATCGATGCTTTCGCGTTCCGGAAGGGTCAGCCGGCAATCGAGCCAGGGATTGATGTCGTCGATCGGAAGATCGAGCGTCGCGAGAATGAGGTATGCCGCCTCTTCGACTGCGTTCGTCGTGCCATGCCCGTAGCTGAGCCCCGCACGGGACATCGACGTCACGGCGTATCGCAGCCAATCCCGGACGCTAACCAGTTCATCGATCGGCGCGCGCAGGGGGTTAGTTGTCATGACGATAGACTTTTAAGCGGCCGTCTCAAGCCGTCGTAGGAAGCTCGTCGAACCCGATCAAACGGCGCTGGTCCTCGTCCCAAAGTTTGAGATGCGCGCACCGGATGCTGTCGCGGAGCGTCAGACGGTTGATCGATTTCAACTCCGGGCTTCCCTCGAGGCAAGCCGACAAGCGGTAGTTCGGGATAGTGCTGTTGAGATGGTGAATATGGTGCAGGCCGATGTTGCCCGTGAACCAGTTCAGAATTCTCGGCAGCTTGTAATAGGAAGATCCGAGCAGCGCTGCGACCTGGAAATCCCAGCCCTCGGTTTTGTCCCAGGTTGTCTCTTCGAACTGATGCTGAATGAAGAACAGCCAGCCGCCCGTCGCCGATGCGAGGTGCAGAACCGGCAATCCGACCCACAGCACATTGGCAAAGCCGAAGAAGTAGCAAAGGGGCGCATAAAGCCCGACCAGACCCAAGTTGAGCGCCATCACACTCTTCCAGGTATCGCGCGGCGGCAGCGCGTGAAACCACGGCAACCGGTGCAGAATAAGGAAGTAAGCAGGCACGCCCACGCCGAACAGGAACAACGGATTGCGATAAAGCCTGTAGTGCAGCTTCCCGAACGTCGAGAGCTGCCGATATTCCTTGACAGTCATCGTGTCGATGTCGCCAGCACCACGTCGATCGAGATTTCCCGATGACGCGTGATGGTGCGCATGTTCCCGCCGCCAGAGCCCATAAGGCGTCAGCGTAAACACACTCATGCAGCGTCCGACGAAATCATTGAGGGCGCGCGAGGCGAAGAACGAGCCATGGCCGCAATCGTGCTGGATGATGAAGGCGCGAACGACAAGACCCGCAGCCGGAAGCGCGAGGAGCAACGTTGCCCAGTAAGCGTGCTCGACGGTCGCGAACATGACGCCGACGATAAGAACGAGCGGCACGAACGTGGTCAGCAGTTGCAGAACCGCGACGCGGGGGATCGACCCGCGGAATTTCTGGCAGTGAGCCGCGAGCCGGCGAACGCGTTGCTTCTGCGTTTCGGGCAAGGGCGCCTGCGGCGCGGCTGCCGTCAGCGTGTCGCCGATCGAAACGTGGGCGCGACTTTCCGCACGCAAAGGCTGCTTAAGGCTTAGGTTCAAAGCTGGTCCCCCAGGAGTGGAATCGACAACAGTCCGCCCGATGGCGTCGCGTAGCATACTCGACGTCCTTCGCGAAACGCTGTTGACGTCATTTGCTTGAGGAATGCGCGCGCAGTGACGCATTTCTAGCGCAAAACGCTCATGTTTTTGGGCCAGCGCATTTAGGTGCGAAAAAAAGAGGGCCGGATTGTGCCCGGCCCTCCTGATTCTTGGGTTTCGTGTCCATTCGCGCAATCTCTGGTAAATTACGCCTTAGTAATGCTGGCCCCAGATTTCGACGATGGCAGAGCCTTTCCCCTTCGCGGACGAGTCGAAGAAGCGCGACCGGTATTTGGCTTCAATGTGATCGACCGCCTGGCGGCGCTTGCCTCTGAGATCGATCGGACCATAGGTGCCGCCGGCATCCACCCTCGTTCGTACGGGGATGATTTCCTCTTCGCCGTCCGAGTAGACGACTTTCACCTCGTTGAGAGTAATCGCACGATCGCGAACCGTAACGCGGATGCGCCGGAAACCGCCTTCGTTGCTGCCGACCGGGATGATGTCTTTATCGAACCCGATGAAGCCGGCGGTCTGTGCGCCGAGCAGCACCCAACCCTGGTTATACTTGCGGCCTTCGCCATTCGGTCCGAGCCACCCCGGAGCGTATTGTCCGAAGACTTCGATCCGGGCCTGCCCGTTGAAGCTCGGCCGCGAACGATAGACGAGCTGGATCTCTTTGATAAAGCGGTCGCCTCTGAGATCGATCCAGTTGGTACGCGAGTTCTTCGGAATATCGGCGTTGACGGCGAGGGTATCGCTTTCGCCGTTCGCGTAGACAACCTTCATTTCGTTGATGTGAATGTCGTTATCGAGCACCCGCAACCGGATCTTCGCGAATTTGCCGACTTCGTTGCCGACGCGGATGACGTCGCGGTCCGTCAGGAAGCCGACGTACTGGGCGCCGAACAGCACATCGCCGCCGGCGGTCGCTTGTCCCGGCTGGACGGGCGTTGCGACGGGAACCGTCGGCCGGGCCGAAATATCGCCTGACGACACGCTTCCGCGTCTGTCGTCACGGTCATAGCGATCGCGATCGTAGCGATCCGAAGTGCCGCGTCCGCTCCGGTCCATCGCCCGGCCGTCCCGGTCCTGAATGCCGATGATCTGCAGCCGTCCGCGGCCGTAGCCGGGCGTCTGCTCGATGATGATCTGATC
>JAEWCT010000164.1 GCA_023390485.1 Pseudomonadota bacterium | reverse complement strand
AAAACTCACTGTCTGTACTCCCGTCGAGGGCGCGGCCCCAAGGTGGACCGCGCCATCGACCTTGTTTGCCGGCAGCTAACCGCCAATCGCGACGGCTCTACCCAGCGCATTGTAAAGCCTGGCGCTTGCGACAATTGCCGTGGCTCCGACCAGAACCGGTACGATGAGGAAGGACAAGTCTGGGTGCAGCAGCGCCACGACGATCGGGTTTGCTCCCGCAGGCGGGTGGACGGTATCCGTGATCATCATCGTGGCGATCGCCAGACCAACTCCTGCGGCGACACCTAGCACACCGAATCCGAACAATGACGTCGCCAAGAAGCCCACCAGTGCCGCGATCAGATGCCCGCAAATGACGTTCCGTGGCCGCGCAAACGGGCTTGCCGGAGCGCCAAATACGAGAACGCACGATGCTCCGAACGGCGGGATAATGAGCGGGAGCGCGGTCGCGTCCCTCACGAGCGCAAGCGCACCGATAATCAAAAATCCGCCGAAGCCCGCGAGAACGGAGGCTCGCCACGGCCGTCCCTTGAGCCACGACAAGCCTTCGACCGCGCCGACACGCTGATCCATTCGACCCCCTTCAAGGAGATGGCGGACGCACGCCCTTGGATGCGTCCGCCAACCGCGCGTTAGCGTTTGAACTTCGCCGCTTCTTCCGAGCCGCCCGTGGCATTACCGGCGCTGTAGGAGTGGGCGCCGACGCCAGCGAGCTTGCCACCCTGAACAATCAGATATTCGTTCCGGATCGGCTTGCCTGCGAAGTAGCACTCGAGGATTTCTCGCGTTCCGGCCGCGTAGCGCGCCTGGGCCGAAAGCGACGTGCCCGAGATGTGCGGGGTCATGCCATGATGCGGCATCGTCCGCCAGGGATGATCCTGCGGCGGCGGCTGCGGGAACCAGACGTCGCCTGCGTAACCGGCGAGCTGGCCGCTTTCGAGCGCGCGAACAATTGCGTCGCGATCGCAGAGCTTGCCGCGCGCGGTATTCACGAGATAGGCACCGCGCTTGAAGTGTTTCAGCGTCTTGTCGTTGATCATGTGCTCGGTTTCGGGATGAAGCGGGCAATTCAACGTTACGACGTCGCAAACTTTCGTCAGGCTTTCGACAGTGGCATGATGCGTGAGGTTGAGTTCCTTCTCGACCGCATCCGGCAGCCTGTGGCGATCCATGTAATGGAGATGGACGTCGTAGGGCTTGAGCAGGCGGAGGACGCGAAGACCGATGCGGCCAGCCGCAACCGTGCCGATATGCATGCCTTCGAGATCGTAGGAGCGGGCGACACAATCGGCGATATTCCAACCACCCTTGATCACCCAATTGTACGAAGGAATATAATTCCGCACGAGCGCGAGGATCTGCATCACGACATGCTCAGCGACACTGTTACTGTTGCAGTACGTGACCTCCGCCACGGTGATGCCGCGATCCATGGCGGCTTGCAGATCCGTGTGATCGGAGCCGATCCCGGCGGTCACGATCATCTTCAGCTTCGGAGCTTTCGCGATGCGTTCGGCCGTCATGTAGGCCGGCCAGAAGGGCTGCGAGATGACGATTTCGGCGTCGTGCAGCTCTTGATCGAGCTTGGAATTCTTGCCGTCTTTGTCGGACGTCACGACGAGCGTGTGCCCCGCCTTCTCGAGGAACTTGCGGAGGCCAAGTTCGCCGGACACACTGCCCAGCAATTCACCCGGTTTGAAATCGATTGCCGACGGCGTCGGCGTGGTTTGGCCGTCGGGATATCTGGTGATCTTCGGAATATCGTCCCGAGCATACGATTTGGGATAGCCTCCTACCGGGTCGTCGTAGAGGACACATACGATCTTAGCCATGGTCTTTCTCCATCATGGAATTGGCCATGAGGCGGCGCTTCGTCCGAGATGCCTCGAACGAGTGACAAGCTGTCGGTGAGGGTTGAACGCACCGCGTTCGTCGTTAGCAGAACACGATCATCGCTCCTCGCGCTTCCCGCCTTGGCAATCGGCTTTCTTAGAAAGCTCTATTGTTTGCCGAGGCTTGCGGAACCTCAAGCACAAAGGCGATCAGGTCAAACGCATGTGATTTGTTGGATGATCGATGCCCTCGATCAAACCTTGTCGAAAATCTCGATCCCGAACTGATCAATGTCGAGGCGGCCGGCGCAATGCATCAGCGCATGCGCGAGCGGAGACAGGGGATCGCGGGCCGAGGCGACGAGACCGATCGTCTGGCTATGAATGGGATCAATGAGATTAACCAGAGCCAATTCCTCGCATCCTCGGAAAATGAAAGAAAAAGTGTGCGGAATGATGCTCGACCATTCGCCACTGCAGACGTGAGAGCAGACGGCCAGGAAGGAGTCCGATGTGACAGTCGGCACCAACTTCAGGCCAAGCGATCCCACGAGATTATTCAAGACCCGCCGGTTTTGCATGCTCTCATGCAACAAGCATAAATTCTCGGCAGTCGCATCGCGCCACGTAATGGCGTCCGTCTGCGCAAGCGGACCGTCAGCATGCGTCACGAAAAGATATCTCTCGCGATAGAGAACCTTCTTACGGACATTCGCGAGGGGCTCGTTGTCGAGGTAGGTGAGACCGGCATCGATCTCAAATTTGTCGAGAGCATTCTGAATGTCGATGGACGACATCGATCGCACGTCGACGGTCACGTGCGGATGCTTGGCACAAAACGGAGACGTAAGCTTGGCCACTGCCGGCATGGCTGCGGGAATGACGCCAAACCGTAATGTTCCATTCAATCCTTCGCGGATCCCCTCCACGTCCTGTTTGAGGTTTTCATAATCGGAGATGATCTGCGATGCCCAGGCGACGACGCGCTCTCCTTCGGGCGTCAAACCTAAAAATCTGGGCCCGCGAATAACAAGGCGCATGTCGAGTTCGCGTTCCAGCGCCTTGAGACCGGATGACAACGTCGATTGGGTCACGTGACAGCGCTCAGCGGCACGCGAGAAATGCTTTTCGCGGGCAAGCGCCACCAGGTAGCTCATTTGGCGGATAAACATCGGTGAAGATCCCGAATGACATTTTTCATCTTCGATATAGTTGAAATTCTATATCGCTGCCAGCGGGTAGATGTCCGTGCCCTGCTGTCCCCGGAACAGAAGCGGCGCCCGATTTCCCAAATACGGCGATGTCTGTAGAGTCGTTCTAATAAAAGTCACACATCACCACTTCATAAGTTCGATGCGGCCGAAATCGCGCCAATTCGCTGTGCCAGCGTCGATGCGATGGGCGATCCTATTCTTTTTTTCCGAGTCCGTGCCGGCCCATGTCGGCATTTGCTCTCGCCGTTCGTCCTCGTGGGGTGGTGGACTTCAAATGGATCACGGGCGGGGCAATAATGGGCCTTCCCCGGACAGGATGACTGGGAGGCGACATGACAGGCGTACGGGTACTGGTCGGAACGCGGAAAGGTGCATTCGTTCTGACATCGGACGGCACACGCAAATCTTGGGACGTCAGCGGCCCCCATTTCGCCGGTTGGGAAATTTATCACGTCAAAGGATCTCGGGCCGATCCAAACCGGATTTATGCGTCGCAGTCGAGTAGCTGGTTCGGGCAGCAGATCCAGCGATCCGACGATGGCGGAAAGACCTGGGAGCCCGTCGACAACAAGTTCGCCTACGATGGCGTTCCCGGCACGCACCAATGGTACGACGGCACGCCACATCCTTGGGAGTTCAAACGCGTCTGGCATCTCGAGCCGTCGGTCACCGACCCGGATACGGTCTTTGCCGGGGTCGAGGACGCCGCCTTGTTCCGTTCGAATGACGGAGGAAAATCCTGGGCCGAACTTTCCGGCCTACGCGGTCATGGATCGGGGGCGCATTGGATGCCCGGCGCGGGCGGCATGTGCCTGCACACCATTCTGCTCGATCCTGCCGATCCGAAGCGGATGTTCATCGCGATTTCTGCGGCTGGTGCATTCAGGACGGATGACGGCGGCGAAAGCTGGCAGCCGATCAACAAGGGGCTGAGGTCGGAGCACATACCGGACCCGCATGCTGAAGTCGGCCACTGCATTCACCGCCTTGCGATGCATCCGTCGCGACCCAATGTGCTGTTCATGCAAAAGCATTGGGACGTGATGCGGAGCGATGATGCCGGCAATTCCTGGCACGAGGTCAGCGGCAACCTGCCGACGGATTTCGGGTTCGCGATCGATGTGCATGCGCACGAACCAGAAACGATTTATGTCGTTCCCATCAAGAGCGACTCCGAGCACTTTCCGATCGAGGGCAAGCTGCAAGTTTGGCGTAGCCGCTCCGGTGGCCAGGAATGGGAGCCGCTGACAAATGGCCTGCCGCAATCGAACTGCTACGTGAATGTGCTTAGGGACGCGATGGCCATCGATACGCTCGACGCGTGCGGCGTTTATTTCGGCACGACGGGCGGGCAGGTGTATGCGTCCGCCGATGCGGGCGATTCCTGGAGCGCCATTGTTCGCGATTTGCCACCCGTGCTCTCGGTGGAGGTCCAAACGCTCCCATGATCCGCGTCGTACTGCCGTCGCATCTCAGGATGCACGCGAATATCAACGGCGAAATTCTGCTCGATGTGGATGGGGAAGCGACGCAGCAATCCCTGCTCGATGCGCTCGAGAGGCGATATCCGGTCTTGCGCGGAACCATTCGCGATCATGCCACGCAGCGGCGCCGTCCGTTCTTGAGATTTTTTGCGTGTCAGCGCGACCTCTCGCACGAGCCGATGGACGCGCCGCTGCCGGACGAAGTGACGGCTGGATCGAAGCCGTTTCTTATCGTCGGAGCGATTGCGGGGGGATAATCGTTCGGAAATGAGGGTGGGATGCCTCCGACGCGATACTTCGGACGAGGCACCCCAAGGGAAGACGATCGTGACTTCAGACGTTACTTGAGCGGTTCGATCGGCGTTGCGTCGGCCTGTAATTTCCAGACGAGCACAGCGCGAACCGACTGCACGGTCGCATCGTCGATATCGAAGCGGGCCTTTTCCTTCGCGAAGTGTTCCCCCCAGCAATTGTACGCATAGTTCCAGGCGGAACCTTTCCCGCTCTCACCGTCGAATTGCGAGTAGCGATATTCGAGCTTCAGTGACAGCCTCTTGTCGAGCCTGTCGAGCTTGGTTTCGATACCGCCGCCAACCGTCCAGCCATCGAGATCACCAGCCTTTAAGGTGACGCTCGTCGGCAAATAATAGTCGTTGAACTTGGCCGTCACTTCGCCGCTCTGGTTCATGCGCGAGAAGCCGCCCAACCCGTAGACCAGAAGGTCGGGTCGCACCAGGACGCCGAGCCTGCCACCGACGGTCCAAGCTCCGTCGCGGTGAAGATCGGCTGAGAGCGACCTATAGTAGTTGCCTCCCGAGGAGCTTTCGTCGCCGTTGGGGTAGAAGTCGTAGTCGGCGAAGGCGCCGATCAAGATGCGGTCGGTTATGAGCCGGTCGTAGCCCACCTGCACCGTACCGAAGACCTTCCAGTCGTCATCGTTCATGCCGCCCGAGATGTGGTCATGATCGTGGTAACACCAATATACCCAATAAGGGCAAAACTTATCCCATCGCTTTGCGCTTGCGGTGGAATTCTGATCGATGCTGACACCACCGATACCGGCGCCTACAGAAAAGCCGGACCAAGCGTCCGCTGGTGGTGGTATGGGTGCCGGCGTGTCCTTCAGGCTGCCGCCCGCAAATGCTCCGGTTGACTGAAGTAAAACAAACGCGATCAACGCAACGCTTTTACGCATCACAATACCCGCTCCCCGATAAGCTCCCCGTTTTTTCCCGCTGCTGTAACCAACAGCTTATCCACAGCTCGGTGCTAGCGAGCGAGCGATGCGTGGACAAGTTGTTCGTACACTGAATGTGGCGATTTTTAGTTACCGCTGCTTTTCGATCACTGTGCGGACGAACGATGCGATGCAGCATTCCGCGCTGCAAATTTCGATAAATCCGAGTGACGATAATTGCTTAGGCGATCGGCGTTCGTTGAGCCCGGTTTCGCCGTGCAAAAAAGTGTCTAGCCAGGGTGTGCCGGACCGCGTCGGCGCGCATCCGCGCCGCCGCCACACTTTTCCACAGCTGGGGATAAAAGCATCGGCCGCCTTCAGCTGACCTGAGCTTCGTCTTTCAGGAGCTTGTAGTTGATGCTGTCGAGCAGCGCTTCGAAGCTCGCGTCGATGATGTTTGGCGAGACGCCAACCGTCGTCCAGCGCTCGCCGGTTCGCGGGTCATGACTTTCGACCAGAACGCGCGTTACCGCATCGGTGCCGCCCGCATGCGTCTGCGTCAGGATGCGGACCTTGTAGTCGACAAGCTCCACGTTCTCGATGTGCTTCTGGTAGCGGCCAAGATCGCTGCGCAGGGCCTTATCGAGGGCATTGACGGGGCCGTTGCCTTCGCCGACCGAGACCAGCGGCGCGTCGTCGCCCGCGATCGAGACGGTGACGACGGCGTGCGAAACGGTTCCGTTGCCGTTGTGCGATCGCGAGCGCTCTTCATGGCGCTCGACCGTCACGCGAAAATTATCGACGGAGAAATAGCGCGGCACGCTGGCGAGCGCCCGGCGGGCCAGCAGCTCGAACGATGCTTCCGCCGCCTCGTAGGAATAGCCCTGATCCTCGCGCGCTTTCACCTCATCAAGGAGCGCCTGCACGCGCGCGTCATCCTTATCGGAGGGCAGACCGAGACGCTCGAGTGCCGATGTCAGCGAGGAGCGGCCGCCCTGCTTCGATACAAGGATGCGCCGTTCGTTGCCGACGCTTTCGGGCGGAACGTGCTCGTAGGTTTCTGGCGCCTTCATCAGGGCGGAAGCGTGAATGCCGGCCTTTGTCGCGAAGGCGCTTTCGCCAACGTAGGGTGCGTGACGGTTCGGCGCTTCGTTCAAAACTTCGTCGAGCACGCGGCTCGCATGCGTGAGCGTTCGAAGCTTGTCGGGCGTAACGCCCGTCGTGAATGCCTCGGCGAATTCGCTCTTCAGAAGCAGCGTCGGAATGATCGACGTCAGATTGGCGTTGCCGCAGCGCTCGCCCAGGCCGTTGAGCGTACCCTGAATCTGCCGACATCCGGCGCGGACCGCCATCAGCGTGTTGGCGACGGCGTTCTCGGTATCATTGTGCGTGTGAATGCCGAGGTTCGCGCCTGGAACGTGCTTGGCGACGTCGGCGACGATACGCTCGACTTCGTGCGGCAGCGTTCCGCCGTTGGTGTCGCAAAGGACGACCCAGCGCGCGCCGGCGTCGTAGGCTGTCTTCGCGACGGCGAGCGCGTAGTCGCGGTTCGACTTGTAGCCGTCGAAGAAATGCTCGCAGTCGATCATCGCCTCGCGCTGCGTTTCGACAACGGCGCTGACCGATTGGCGGATGGCTTCGAGATTCTCGTCGTTGGTGATGCCAAGGGCGACGCGCACCTGGTAATCGGAAGACTTGGCGACGAGGCAGATGCTGTCGGCGGCAGACTGAAGAATGGCCTGAAGTCCCGGATCGTTCGAGACTGAGCGTCCGGCGCGCTTCGTCATGCCGAATGCGGTGAAGCGCGCAGACTTCAGAGAGGGGCGAGCCGAGAAAAGCTCCGTATCGGTCGCGTTGGCGCCGGGAAACCCACCCTCGATATAGTCGACGCCAAGGTCGTCGAGCACGCGCATCAGCCGGCGCTTGTCCTCGAGCGAAAAATCAACGCCCGTCGTCTGGGCGCCGTCGCGCAGCGTCGTATCGAAGAGGTAGAGGCG
>JAEWCT010000080.1 GCA_023390485.1 Pseudomonadota bacterium | reverse complement strand
CACCCAGCCTGCGCGCACGGAAACTATCAATGAAGTCGCCAAGGCGCAGGCGATTGATGTGCTCGACGAGGTGCGCGCCCATTCCGTCATGCCGTTCGTCGCTACACCGGAGTCTCCCTTCGACTTTTCGAAAGCGCTGAGCGGGAAGTTCGATCCGAAGGAGTTCCTGGGCGGGATCGCAAATACCAAATTGCTGGGCCTAGTGGAGTTGAAAGACGTCCTAGCCGAAATCGACATAGATCTAGGGCAAACGCCGAAACTTCTTGAGCAGGTCGGCTACGGTGCATTGGTTGCCGCTGCTGACGCCCTGAGTGAGATCAAGTCTATCGCGCGCTCGGTCGGTAACCTCGCCGCGCAAAATTTGGCAAACCTGCGGAAAGAAATTGAAAAGACCTTTCAAGGTCGGCCGGTCACTTTCCGCGACCTCTATCCTGATCTCGACCAGAACCTCGCGGCCGCAACGAGCGCGCTCGCCAACGCGCTGCCCGCCATAGAGGATGCAAAAGACCTGACCCAAGTCGCGGGGCCGGTCACCGCCGTAGTGGTCACCGCTAAATCGCTATTGACCGAGATCGAACGGACGTTGCGCGATCCCATCCCGCCGCTGGTGCTCGGCAAGGTCAATGATCTCACCCTGGCTTGGCAGCAGCTCAAAGGCATGCTGAACGAGAATTACCGCGGCATAGGGGAAAGCCTGTTACGAGACGTCGTCGGCAAAGCGATCAAGGAATTTTGTGACAAGGTCGAGGTGGCAGGACTCGGGGGCACGTTATTTGGGACGGATGCAAGTTGCGCCGAAATCCTCGAGCATCCGAGTGATGCTCTCGACAATTTGCAGGGCACATTGTTCACGCAGGTTTTCGGAGAGCCGCTCGCCCGACTTCTCGCCTATGCCCGCGACTTTTCGGCCGAGGTCACCGCCCAAGTCGCCTTCGCTAGGGGCAAGGTGGCAGATACAGCCTTGCGAGCCATACAGCGTGCGGCTGATTCCCTGACGGACAAGCTCACAGCTCCGGGGCCGGATGAAGAGCACATCCTCAAATCGACCACGCAATGGGCGCTCGTCAACGCACTCGTTGAGGCACTACAAGGGGTCATCAAGGAGGCAGCTGCCGGCCAGCATGCCGACGCCGCGGCCGTTCTGACAGTCCTAGGCACGCTAGAAACGAAAGTTCGAGCCGCCGGCCCCCGGCTGCGCGACGTGATTGACGCCCGAAAAGATGTGTTCAGGGTGAAGGTACCTGCCGATCTTCCGCTGATCCTGCAAAGCTTTGCGGGAGCGGTCGTTCAGCCAGTCGTCGATGTCGCGGCAAATGTAGTTCAACTGGAGGCCGATCGAGTTAAGGCGGTGCTTCTGGCCCAAGCGAAGGAGTCCCGGGCGGCAGCCATTACGCGGTTGCTTGGTGCAGTCGAAAGGCTCGCGAGGGCGATGGCATCATCAATCCTCTTCGCCAGGCTTTCCGAAGCGGGACATGATCTCTCGACTTGGTGCGAAGCGGTGGCCGGACCGCAAACGGCACGTGCTGTCTTCTTTGCCGACGACTTCGCGAGTGGGCTCCTTGGCACGGTCACCGAAATGGCGGACAAGGCCACGACGATCGCGCAGCGCGCGCAGCAGATCCAGATGCCGCCGAATGCGCCACCAGAGATTAAGGAAAAATTCGAGGCTGCTAGAACGGCGATGCTCGCCGCCACCGCACAGCTCGCTCAATCCCTCAGTGACATGGAAGCAGAGCGTGACAAACTGCGCCAGTTCCGCAGTGATGTCGAGAGCGGAGCATTGCAGAACGCCTGCAACACCGTCGCGGCCTTCATAGACCCGACGACTCGGTTGATGAACTTGCGACGCAAGGCCGTCGAACGCATTCGCGACATTTCCGATCAGACGGTGATCATCGATGGCCTGATTTCTCAGACCAAGCTCGTACTGACGCGGATGCAGGCACGAAAAATCGCCGGAGCGACGGCTGAGCATACGAACGGGCTCTCAGCGGGCACTGAAAACCTCCCTGCGACACTCACCGACATCATCAAAGCGGCCGGCGATCTTCTGACCGCTGTGACGAGCATTGGCAAGGCAGGGGTCGCAGGGAAGTGGGGTGACGTGACGAGCGCGACGGAGCTGCTACGACAAGGAACGCAGCAGCTCTTCCCCGGGTTC
This sequence comes from Pseudomonadota bacterium, assembly GCA_023390485.1. Classification (GTDB taxonomy): domain Bacteria; phylum Pseudomonadota; class Alphaproteobacteria; order Rhizobiales; family Hyphomicrobiaceae; genus Hyphomicrobium_B. Next base: position 1,226 of record JAEWCT010000080.1, on the reverse strand, counting down.
GCCGCCAAGCTCATCACCGAGAGGGACGCGTTAGCGGCCTTGGCGAAGGAATATCGCACGCAGCTTAGCGCCACATCGCTGGACCCGGGTAAGCTCCAAGTACTCGCCGGCCAAGTGGCCGATTATGCGATTAAGAATGACAAACACGTCGCCGCGCTGGTTCTACAGTCTGTCGCATTGACAAACGAACTGAGCGCAACATTGCGCCGCGATGCAGCCGCTATTCTCGTCGAAGCCGCGGGGCTCTTCGCACGATTGCACCAAGCGGCGGCTCGTTTGCTAGAGCTCTTGATCAAAGCAATGTCGGATCCCGTGGTCTCGCTCGTCATCGATCCGACGGTCGTCGACAAGTTTGCGAAAGCAAGGCGCGAGGTTCTGACGGACCTCGACTATATAAACGCGATCGTTGCGGCCGGCGTTGACGATATCGCGGCTTTCGATGCGACGCTGAAACTCCTGAACGACCGCTGGAACACGAACGCGTCGCAATCGCCTGCGTTGGTTGGGACTTTGACTGCGCTCGCAGACCTAATCGAGACGTTCTTGCGAGGCGATCTTGCTGCGTTGATCAATCTGACCGGCATCAAGAATGCCGTCCGAGCGGTCGAACAGCAGTTCCGCGAGATTGTCTCGCAGCTCCTGCCGACCAGAGCCGATCTGTCGTATACTTGGACGACGGCCGTCGGCAACTATCCCAGGGAGCCCGACCGTTCCATCTTTCTCATAACGGACGGTTCGTCATCTAAGGATCTGACGCTCGACTGCAAAGTATCCGTCGACTTTGTCTCAGGCGCTCGCAAGACAGTTGTCACTGGGACGCTGCGTCCCTTCTCGATCAGGCTCCTCGGCAAGGAACCGGACATCGCGACGATCCGCTTTGGCGAAGCAACCTTCCGTTCCGTGGACGGCTCTCTGCCCGAATTTAACGCACCCGTGACCGGTGTCGAGCTGGGCGCCGTTCTCCAATTCCTGAAGCCGTTGCAGGAATGGCTCTCGCCCGCCGGGTCGGGGTTCTACGTCAAGCCTGTTCTGCCCGGACCGGCGATAGAGGCCGGCTATATCTATGACGCCGGGATCATTATGGTCGGCAATCTTCAGTTCATCAATGTCGCCGTCGGAATCTCGGCGACATTGCCCTTGAATAGCCGCCCCGCAACATTCGACTTCCACTTCGCCAGCGCCGATCGTCCCTTCCTCATCGCCGCTCCTCCCTATGGCGGCGGCGG
>JAEWCT010000420.1 GCA_023390485.1 Pseudomonadota bacterium | reverse complement strand
CGGCGCTGGTGCTGAACTACTTCGGGCAGGGCGCGCTCGTCATGAACGACGCGAACGCGATCGAAAATCCGTTCTACCGGCTCTACCCCGACTTCATGCTGGTCCCGATGCTGATCCTTTCGACGTTTGCAACCGTGATCGCCAGCCAGGCCGTCATTACCGGCGCATTTTCACTCACCCGGCAGGCCATCCAGCTCGGTCTCGTTCCGCGGTTCGAGATCCGGCATACGTCGGAAAGCATGGCCGGGCAGATCTACATGCCGAGGGTCAACTGGATCCTGTTCATCGCCGTCCTCGTCGCGATTTTCGGATTCCGCACCTCGTCCAATCTGGCGGCGGCCTACGGCGTGTCGGTTACGGCTGCGATGGTCATCGATACGCTGATGGCGTTCTTCGTCATCTGGAAGTGCTGGAACTGGCCGCTCTGGCGCGTGGCGCTCATCGTCATTCCGCTGCTGCTGATCGAGCAGGCGTTCTTTTCCGCCAACATCCTGAAGCTGTTCGAAGGCGGCTGGGTGCCACTCGCCATTGCCTGCATGCTGGCGATCATCATGTTCACCTGGGTGCGCGGAACGCGCGTGCTGGCAAAGGTCACGAAGCGCAACGAGGCCGATCTCGACTGGCTCGTGCGCAAGCTCGAGGCGAAACCCCCGCATCGCGTCTCGGGCACGGCTGTGTTCCTGACCGGCGATCCCTATGCCGCGCCGACGTCTATGATGCACAACCTGAAGCACAACCGGATCATGCATGAGAGGAACATTCTGCTCTCGATCCGGACGGAAGAGACGCCGCGCGTCGCGCGGCACGAACGGCTGACGATCGAGCGGATCTCAGATCATTTCATTCGCATCATCGCGCGGTACGGCTTCATGGAGACACCGAGCGTCCCGAAGATCCTCGAGCACGCGCGCCGGAAAGACTGCAACATCGATCTCGGCTCGACGTCGTTCTTCCTGTCGCGGCGATCATTGCGGATGACGTCAAAGTCCGAGATGCCACGATGGCAAGAACGCCTGTTCATCGCGCTTGCCGGCAGCGCCGAGGATGCGACGACCTACTTCCAGATTCCGACCGATCGAGTCGTCGAGGTCGGAACGCAAGTGGCGGTCTAGGCGATTGGCCGCGTTGTTCCGGATTTTTCTGCACGCAGGCCCCGAGCGGCTGCTCAATCCACCATTCCGGGCGGAGGTGCTGCGACACCTTGAAGCTCGCCACAATCTGAGATACCAAGCAAGAAAGAAACGATTTCAAACCGCCCTAGGGGAGTGAACCTTGAGCATCGATACATCCAAAGGCAGTCCGTCGATGGACTATCCGCAGCATGTCGAGACGTACCAGACGTTTCTGCGACTGTCGAAGTACGGCATCGTTTTCGTCGTCGTCTTACTTGCCGGCATGAAATTCTTCCTCGTCTGATGTCTGGATTGCCGGGCACGATGGAGAAACGGAAGACAGGGCAGGCCGATTAAGGACTGCCCTTTTTCATATTCAGCCGCGCAACCCCCTCCGCTCAATTGGACCGAGACATGGTTACGATAGCTGTTACCAGTGAACTGGCCGACGAGCCGCGCGTTGCGGTTTCGCCCGACACGGTCAAGAAGTTCTCAGCCCTCGGGGCGCGCGTGCGCATAGAGCAGGGAGCGGGTCTCAGATCACGCTTTTCCGACGAAGCCTATCGGGCCGCGGGCGCGGAGATTGCCAGCCGGCCGGAGGTGCTCTCCGGCGCCGACATTCTTCTCGCCGTTCGCCGGCCTTCTGCGGAGGACATCCGGGCGTTGAAGCCCGGCGCACTCGTCGCCGCGATGATCGATCCGTTCGGCGAGCGCGCGGGGCTTGAAGCCCTTGCGGGGAGTGGCGGCACAATTTTCTCGATGGAGCTAATGCCGCGGACGACGCGCGCGCAATCCATGGACGTGCTGTCGAGCCAGGCCAACCTTGCGGGCTACAAGGCGGTCGTCGATGGCGCCTCGATGTTCGGCCAAGCGCTTCCATTGATGATGACGCCGGCCGGTACCGTTCCGGCGGCCAAGGCTTTCATCATGGGCGTTGGCGTTGCCGGGTTGCAGGCCATCGCGACGGCGCGGCGGCTCGGCGCGCAGGTAACGGCGACGGACGTGCGCCCGGCCACGAAGGAACAGGTTCAGTCGCTCGGCGCGAAGTTCATCGCGGTCGAGGACGACGAATTCAAGCAGGCGCAAACGGCCGCCGGTTACGCGAAGCCGATGAGCGCTGAATATCAGGTGAAGCAGGCCGAGCTGGTCGCGAACCACATCAAGAACCAGGACCTCGTCATCACGACGGCGCTCATTCCGGGCCGTCCGGCACCGAAGCTCATCTCGCGCGCGATGATCGAGAGCATGAAGCCGGGGTCCGTCATCGTCGATCTCGCGGCCGAACGCGGCGGCAACACCGAGCTGACGGAAGCTGGCAAGACCGTCGAAACGTCGAACGGCGTCAAGATTTTCGGACCGCTCAATCTCGCAGGCACGATCGCGGTCAATGCTTCGAGCTTGTACGCGCGCAACCTTCTGGCCTTCGTCGAGACGATGATCGACAAGAAGGAAAAGACGCTTGCGGTCAATTGGGAGGACGAGCTGAGCAACGGGACCTTGGTCGCCAAGGACGGTCAGCTCGTGCATCCGAACTTCGCGACGAAGACGGCATGAGGAGCCTCGCCATGCGCGTGATAAAACCGCTTTTTGCAGCGCTTTCGGTGTTCTTTTTCACCGCGTCATCGGCCTTCGCAGCAGAAGGCGCGCTGATCAGTCCGTCGGTCTACGAGTTCATGGTTTTCGTGATCGCGGTGTTCGTCGGGTACTACGTGGTCTGGTCGGTGACGCCGGCCTTGCACACGCCGTTGATGAGCGTGACCAACGCGATCTCGTCCGTCATCGTGGTTGGTGCGCTGCTGGCCGTCGGCGTTTCGCTGACCTCTTCCGATAGCAACCTCGCCAAGGTGTTCGGCTTCCTCGCCTTGACCATGGCGTCGGTCAATATTTTCGGCGGCTTCCTCGTCACCAACCGCATGCTCGCGATGTACAAGAAAAAGGACGCGCCAGCGAAGAAAGACGGCTGACGCTGACGCTCGACTGGCCAATGAGAACCGCCGAAGAC
>JAEWCT010000386.1 GCA_023390485.1 Pseudomonadota bacterium | reverse complement strand
GAATGAAATCGGCCGGCGGGATCAGGCCGCGCTCCGGATGACGCCAACGTATCAGCGCCTCGAAACTGCCGACGCCGCGCGCGGCGACGTCGACGATCGGCTGATAATGCAGCTCGAACTGCTTCTTCTTCAGGGCAACCTTCATATCGATATCAAGCCGCTTTGCCCTGCCACACCCGTAATCGCCCTGCGGATCGTAGATTTCGTAGCCGCCGCGTCCCGATATCTTGGCACGATGAAGTGCGAGGTCGGCGTTTTTCAGGACTTCGTCGGCAGTGGCGCCGTGCTCCGGAGCGAGCGCGATGCTCAGGTTGCCGGTGACATGCAGCTTGCGGCCGAGAAGCCGCTGTTCGGCTGCTATGGCTGACAGCAACCGCTGCGCCAGGCGCTCGACCTCTTCACGTGTCGTCGGATCGAACCTTATCAACGCGAATTCGTCGCCGGCCAGCCGTGCGAGAACGTCGGATTTGCGGACGACCTTGGACAAGCGTTTTGCGATACTTCTCAGCAAAGCATCGCCAACGGGCTGGCCGAATGCATCGTTTATGCCTTTGAAGTCGTCGATGTCGATCCAGAGAACCGCGAGAGTTCTGCCGCTCGCAAGGGCGCTTTGAAGCTCGTCGCGGAAATAGACGCGATTAAAAAGTTCGGTCAGCGTGTCGTGCTGCGCAAGCCATTCGATCCTTTTTTCCGCCTGGCGTTCCGCGGTAATGTCCTCCTGGATGTCGACCCATCCGCCATCCGGCAGAGGCTGGCTCGAGAGGAGGATGATCCGGCCGCTCTTCAGATATCTCGTTTCTTGAAATGGCTTGCCTTCGGAGAGAGCTGTCAGATGTTCGTTGATCCAACGTTGCTGAAGCGCGCGATCCCCCTTCGCATCGAGACCTCTTTCAATCGACACATGATGGGCGACGATATCCGCGAGCGCGGTGCCGGGCCTCGTCAGCTCATCCGGCAGATCAAAAATCTCGCGGCAACGATTGTTGCAAACAACCAACCGATGTTCCTTGTCGAAGATCGCCAGGCCGCGCACCATGCCGTACATCGCGCGCTCGAACAGCCCGCTCGGTTGTTTGATCTGCTTTTTTCCGGACCTGTAAGTTCTACGCGCAATAAGCGTGGAGGAACGGCCGCCGGGCTTCATCTTCATCTTTCAGGAAATCGCGCCTTCAGAAATTAATCAGTCTACAAATGAATTAAAATTTTTGCGTATATTGTAGTTCGTAGAGACGGGCCGCTACTGGCTACTTAGCCAGTCCTCGATCGGCATAAGTCTTATGCTCAGGCGCGGTGTTGCGGCGCTTTGGGACAGCTTTCCGCCATCGGCTCGCTTGGAATGAACTTGATTGCGAACTCGATGGCCGTTAACTCACGGCGACCCCTTCTGCTCCGATCAATCCAATCAAAACCGCGTGTCCAATTCACGCCAGCCTATGTGCGAGACCGAATTTGCAAAAATCATCGTCCGGCCAAGCCCCCAAAGTCCCTTCGATCTTGGCGCATGCCGGTCCCCTCCTCGCGCGCTATGACGTGATTTTCTGCGACGTATGGGGCGTCGTCCATAACGGAGCAACAGCCTTCGAAGGCGCCTGCCGGGCACTCGAAAAGTTCCGGACGGGTGGCGGCACGGTTATCCTCGTAACCAACGCGCCCGTGCCCAAGCGGCGCGTGGCCGACATGCTCGCCTCAAAGCAGGTTCCGGTAAGCGCCTGGGACGATATCGTTTCATCCGGCGATCTCGCGCTCGACCATGTGGCGGCGCGCGGCTTTCAGACGCTGCATTGCATCGGTCCGCAGGATCGCGATAAAGCCTTCTTCTCCGCCCTTCGCGCGCGCTCCGTTCCGCTGGCAGAGGCTGAGGCGATCGTCTGCACCGGGCTCAACGATGATCGGAACGAAACGCCAGACGACTACCGGCCGCTTCTCGAAGCGGCACTTGCGAGGCGTCTGCCGTTCGTATGCGCAAATCCGGATCTCGTCGTCGACGTCGGCGGAACACTTCTCTTCTGCGCAGGCGCCATCGCGGATCTTTATGTCCACATGGGCGGCCCGGTTTTCTGGGCGGGCAAGCCTTACCTCAACACCTACGAGACCGCGCATCAAAAAGCCGAAGCGCTGCGCAACGCCAACGTCGAGCGCAGCAAGGTCCTCGTCATCGGCGATGCGTTACGAACGGACCTCAAGGGGGCCGAAAACTACGGCTGCGATGCGCTCTTCATCGCCTCCGGAATTCATCGGCACGAGACGGTCGACGGCATCGACCTCTCGACGGCGAAGCTGTCCGACTTGTTCGGACCGGGCTCGCCGCCGGCTCTCGGCGCTATGCTGGAACTTGCCTGGTAGCGGTTCCTGTCGCGTCCCTGGCGCTTCATTTTGCGTTCGTCAATGGCGGCGCCGCCGGCGGCTCGCTTTTCGGGCGCTTCGGTGCCGGACCGTCCGAGAAGCTGTTGAACACGATATCGGGCGAGGTCGTGTTGTGCTGCGACGGCGCCAGCCTGCCGATCCAGACATCGGTTGCGCGAGCGTGATCGAACTTCATGATGTTGTCTTCGCGCCAGCCCTTGGCGCCCTGTTCGCGAACGGCGATGCGCGCTGTGTCGTTGTTGAATTCGGTAATGTACATCGATCGGAGCATTGCAAAGGGGCCGCCGTCGATACCCTTATCGAAAACGACGTCGATCGCTTGCTTGTCGGCGTCCACGCTCACCATGCGGACCGCTGCCGAACCGCCCCTCTCGAACGCGAGATTGAACGTGCGGGTTTTCGGCTCGTATGAAACCTCCTTGATTTTGACCAGCGGGCGGCCGTCCTGCTCTATCGGACCGACGATGAAGGACGAGCCATAGGCGGTGGTTCGCATGCTCGATGGGGTCATGGGGCGCGCGCGCCAATAACCGTCCTGAGGATAGAGAACGAGGACCTCTTCGGCTCCGTCGTCGCGCTTCATCCAGAGTTGAAGCAAGTGGAGACCGCTCTCGACGCGATCGCCGACGCGTACCGTCGTCGTCGCGGGACGCCAGAACGTCGGATAGGAGAAGCCGACGAGCCAGAGCTTTTCGTCTTCATAGAGCGTTACTTTCTTAGGGGGGGTCGGCGCGGCGTAGCTTGGATCCGATGCCATATCGCAGGCGGTCCAGTCGGCCTCGACGTTGGCGCGCATGCCTGCCGAGAGATAGACCGGGTGCGCGGCTTCAATTCGAAACGCCCGGACGTTCTTGTTGGCCAGCGAGATCGCGACGTTGTCCTTCTCGGCGCAGAGGACCTGCTCGCTCTGGTTCAAGACGTCGACGGCGAGACCGTCCAAGGACGCGGCATAAGCCGGCACGATCTCAGACCCCAGCAACAACAGCGCGGCGGCCAGCAGGCGAACGTAAAATGGCATTCACTACTCCGTTTCAAATGCATTCGGTATTGCGGTCTAGGACGTTTTCGCTTTTCTTTGAAAAGCGAAAACGTCCTAGCCTTTTGTATTGACGCAATTCCGGACGCAAAACCG
>JAEWCT010000362.1 GCA_023390485.1 Pseudomonadota bacterium | reverse complement strand
ATCACAGACGGTGATGTTCTCGCGCTTTACGCCGATCATCACGAGCAGATTAAGGCACGCCAGCGCCGCCGCGCCTGCACCCGCGCAGACAAGCTTCACGTCGCCAATGTCTTTCTCGACGACGCGGAGCCCATTCAGAATGCCCGCAGCTACGACGATCGCAGTCCCATGCTGGTCGTCGTGAAAAACGGGGATGTCGAGAAGCTCCTTCAGCTTCTCTTCGATGACGAAGCAGTCCGGCGACTTGATATCTTCGAGATTGATGCCCCCGAACGAGGGTCCGAGATAGCGCACCGAGTTGATGAAGGCTTCCGGGTCCGGCGTGTCTACGAGCAGGTCGATCGCATCGAGATCGGCAAAGCGCTTAAAGAGCGCAGCCTTGCCCTCCATCACCGGCTTTGATGCCAGCGCCCCGAGATTGCCCAACCCGAGAATAGCCGTACCGTTCGAAACTACGGCAACCAAATTCCCCTTGTTCGTGTAGGTATAGGCATCTCGCGGATTTTCCGCGATCGCCAACACCGGAATGGCAACGCCCGGCGAATAAGCCAGCGAAAGATCGCGCTGCGTCGCCAGCGGCTTCGTCGGTGTTATCTCGAGTTTTCCGGGTTTGCCGCCCGCGTGGAATGCGAGCGCTTCCTGAGCCGTGACTTGGGCTGCACGATGAGGGGAGGCCATGCTGTTGGACCGTTCGTGAATTTTGTGCACTCGGGGCTTCCGAGGCACACTTCAGGGGAAAAGAGCCGGCACGATAGGTTGCAGCAGACGATACGGCAACCTATGCATATCCGACGCTTGGATCGGGGCGGTGGAGCGCTTCATGCTGCGTCATCGATCAACGCCAATGAGGCAAATTGAAACGTAGTCACTTGATGTCCAGAACCGGCGCGCAGCGCAAGAGCAGCCCAACCGAATCAGTGCCGTCTGTGGCAGCCGAAGTGTCGCACAGCGATGGCGAAGCGGCCGTCTCGAACGAGGCGACGCCGTCGATGGCGCAGTATCTCGAAATCAAGGCAGCAAATCCAGACAGTCTGCTTTGGTATCGCATGGGCGACTTCTACGAACTATTTTTTGAAGATGCGGTTACCGCCTCAGAAGCGCTGTCGATTGTCCTCACGAAGCGCGGCAAACATCGCGGCCAGGACATCCCGATGTGCGGCGTCCCCGTGCACCGGGCCGACGAATATCTGCAGCGTTTGATCAAGAAGGGCTATCGCGTCGCCGTTTGCGAGCAGCTTGAAGATCCGGCCGAGGCCAGAAAGCGCGGCGCCAAGGCCGTCGTCAAACGCGATGTCGTCCGCCTCGTCACGCCCGGCACACTGACGGAAGAGGCGCTGCTGGACGCCAAAGCCAGCAACTACCTTACCGCCGTTTTCGGTGCGAAGCCGTCCGCTCGAGGCGCGGAAAACGCGGACGCGCGTGTCGCGCTGGCTTCGCTCGATATCTCGACGGGTGAGTTCGAGGTTGCCGAACTCTCCGCGCTCGATCTCGCGGGCGAGTTGATACGCTTGGCGCCGAGCGAAGTTCTCGCCGCCGACGATCTGCTCTCCGATCAAACCTTCACCAGAGCCATCGAATATTCGGGCGGCAAGACAACGCCGGTCCCATCGGCATATTTCGACAGCGCCGCCGGCGCGCGCGATCTCAAGGCCTGCCTGGGCGTCACCGATCTCGCGGGCTTCGGCACCTTTTCGCGTCATGAACTCGCGGCCATCGGCGCCGTTCTGAAATACGTCGACCTGACGCAGATGGGCCGCAAGCCTTTGATCCGCGCCCCGCGCCGGACCGGCAGCGCCTCGCTCTTCATCGATGCCGCCAGCCGCACGAGCCTCGAACTCGTGAAATCTTCCTCGGGCGACAAATCTTCGTCCCTGCTCGGCGCGATCGACCGCACGATAACAGGCGCGGGTGCTCGCGAACTCCTGGCACGCATTTCGAGCCCGCTGACCGATCCCGCCGCCATCGATGCGCGCCTCGACGCCGTTGGCTTCCTGCTCGCCAACCGCCTGCTGCTGGATGACATCCGCTTTCGTCTCCGCGGAACTCCCGATCTCGCGCGGGCCCTGCCAAGACTGAGTTTCGGGCGTGGAGGCCCACGCGATCTCGCAGCCGTGCGCGACGCCATCGAAGCGGCCTCCGAATGCGCCAAAATGCTGACAGAGGCCACGGCTCCGCTGCCCCTGGCGCCCGAACTGCAATCGATCCGCGCACGTTTGACCGCGGTTCCAGCGTCGCTCAACGCCGCGCTTCAGAGCGCACTGGTCGATGATCCGCCGCTGTTGAAGCGCGACGGCGGCTTCGTCAGAGACGGCTATAATCGCGATCTCGATACCGCGCGCGAACTGAGGAACGACAGCCGCCGCGTCATGGCGGAACTCGAAACGCGATACATCGAAGAGACGGGCATCAAAGCTCTTCGTGTACGCCACAACAACATACTCGGCTTTTATATCGAGGCGACGCAGCTCAACGCCAAACCTCTGCTCTCGCCGCCCCTGTCGGATCGCTTCAAGCACCGGCAGACGATGGCAAACGCAGTACGATTCTCGACCGCGGAACTGCTCGAAACCGAAGGCCAGATCGCCTCCGCAAGCGAGCGCGCGCTGAGCCTGGAGCAGGAGATTTTCGCGAGCCTCGCGCAAGACATCGGAGCCGCGAGCGAGACCCTTGGCGCGGCGGCGGGCGCCCTCGCCGAACTCGACGTCTATGCGGCGCTCGCGACGCTGGCGCTCGAGCAAGGCTATGTGCGGCCGGTGACCGATCACAGCCCCGCATTCGAAATCCGTGGCGGCCGTCACCCCGTCGTCCAGCAGGCTCTGGCGAAGAGCGACGGCGCGGCATTTATCGAAAACGACTGCATTCTCGGAAAAGGCGGTGTCGATGCACCGCCAGGCTTTGACGAACTCCCCGATGCGCGCATCTGGCTTGTGACCGGACCGAACATGGCCGGCAAATCGACGTTCCTCCGCCAAAACGCGCTGATCACGGTGATGGCTCAGATGGGCTCTTACGTGCCTGCACGCTCCGCCCACATCGGCATCGTCGACCGGTTGTTTTCGCGCGTCGGAGCCTCCGACGATCTGGCGCGCGGACGCTCGACGTTCATGGTCGAAATGGTCGAGACGGCCGCGATCCTTAATCAGGCGACGGAGCGTTCTCTCGTCATCCTGGACGAAATCGGCCGCGGCACCGCGACGTTCGACGGGCTGTCGATAGCCTGGGCGACGGTCGAATATTTGCACGAAGTGACGAAGGCGCGGGCGCTCTTCGCGACCCACTATCACGAGCTGACCGCTCTGGCGCGACGCCTCGATGGGATCGCGAACGTCACGATGGACGTTACCGAATGGCACGATAACATCGTTTTCCTGCATAAGGTTAAGCCCGGCGCCGCCGACCGCTCGTATGGTATTCAAGTCGCGAAGCTCGCGGGCCTGCCTGAAACCGTCGTCTCCCGGGCGCGTCAGGTCCTGGAGCGCTTGGAGAAGGCGGATCGCCGTCCGCGCGTCGGCAACGAAGGTATCGACGATCTGCCATTGTTCTCTGCGGCGCGGCCGACGGGCGCAGCCGCTAGCAAGGAGCCTTCAGCCGTTGAAAAGCTGCTCGACGCCATGCATCCTGATGAGCTGTCGCCCAAGGCGGCACTCGAAAAGATGTATGAACTCAAGGCTCTTGCCGAAGCCCAGAAGAAGACGAAGCCTTGACCAATGAAACCTTGAATGAGCTCGTCCCGCCGCCTTACTTCGACAAACTTGCTGCGCGTCGCGAGCTGACCGGGCATTTCAACGCGAGCACCTCGGCGGCCGATGCGCGTCCCAAGGTGCTCGAGAGCCTGAAAACTATTCTGAGGAACGCGCGGGAATCGGCGCGCACCGCGCTCGAAGCCGACGGCAACGGCAGACGCTGCGCCGCCGGCCTCAGCCTGTTCCAAGACGAGCTGATCAGACTGATCTACGATTACACGGTCGTCCACGTCTACCGCGCCACCAATCCTTCCGACGCTGAGCGCATGGCGATTGTGGCGACCGGCGGCTACGGGCGCAGCCTTCTCGCGCCGGGCTCCGACATCGATCTCCTGTTTCTGCTTCCCTACAAGCAGACGCCCTGGGGCGAGAGCGTCGCCGAATACATGCTCTATCTGCTCTGGGACTTGGGCTTCAAGGTTGGCCATGCGACGCGCACGGTCGAGCAATGTCTGAAACTCGGTCTCGCCGACATCACGATACGCACCGCCCTTCTCGATTCCCGGCTCATCCTTGGCGACAAGCAGCTCTTCGCCGAATTCGAGGATCGCTTCCGCTCGGAGGTCGTCGCCGGCACGGCACGCCAGTTCATCGACGCCAAGATGGCCGAACGTGACGAGCGAACGCGCCGCGCCGGTTCAAGCCGCTACAAAGTCGAGCCGAACATCAAGGACGGCATAGGCGGCCTCCGCGACCTGCATACGCTGCAGTGGCTGTCGAAATACATCTTCAACCAGGAGGTCGGCGCCGCCGCAGTCGAAGCCGGGATCTTCACGCCCGAAGAGGTGCAGACCTTTCGCCGCTGTGAAGATTTTCTTTGGCGCGTTCGCTGCTTCCTGCACTTCCTGACCGGACGCGCCGAAGAAGTCCTTTCGTTCGAAGTGCAGCCGGCGATGGCGCAAAGCCTCGGCTACACCTCGCGCGACGGTCTGCGCGCCGTCGAGCGCTTCATGAAGCACTACTTCCTCATCGCGAAAGACGTCGGGGACCTGACGACGATCCTCTGCGGCGCGCTCGAAATGCAGCAGCTGAAGACGTCGCCCGGCTTCAAGCGGCTCCTCAATCCGCTAAGCTGGAAGATGCGGCGCGAGGTCCGCCAGAAAACCGATTTCCGCATCGATAATGACCGCCTGAACATCGCCGACGCCGATGTCTTCGTCCGCGATCCGGTCAATCTCATCCGCTTCTTCGCGCAAGCCGCGAATACCGGCGCCTATCTCCATCCCGATGCGATCCGCCTGCTTCGCGGATCGCTTCGGCTCATCGACGACAAGCTTCGCCATGACCCGGAAGCCAACAGCATTTTTCTTTCGCTGTTGACGGCACATGGAAACCCAGAGGCATCCCTACGTCATATGAACGAGGCAGGCGTGCTCGGCCGCTTCCTGCCCGAGTTCGGGCGCATCGTCGCGATGATGCAGTTCAACATGTATCATCACTACACGGT
>JAEWCT010000373.1 GCA_023390485.1 Pseudomonadota bacterium | reverse complement strand
TCTTTTCGGAAAACCGCTTCACACTTTTCCGGATCATGCTCTAGTCGCGGGTTTCGACCGCCAGGAGGTCGGCGTATTTCTCCTCGAAATCCCAGACCTTCTTGAATCCGATCATCTCCACGAAATCGCGGAAAGCGTAGAGGGGAGTCTCGACCAGCTTGCCGTCGACGTGGGCGGCGTAGACGCTTTCGAGCGCCTTCGCGCTTGCGAACAGACCCGCGGTTGGATAGATGGCGGCGCTGAACCCGAGCCCTTCAAGCTGCTTCTGGGGAAGTATCGGCGTCTTGCCGCCGTGAAGCTGGTTCGAGACGAGCGGAGCGTCCACCGAGGCGCCGATCTTCTTCATCTCTTCGACCGATTCCGGCGCCTCGATGAAGATCGCGTCCGCTCCGGCCTTCGTGTACGCCTCAGCGCGCCGTATCGCCTCGTCCAGCCCCACCGCGGTTCTCGCATCCGTTCGCGCCAGGATCAGGAACTCCGCGGACGAACGAGCGTCGGACGCCACCTTGATCTTGTTGACCATCTCTTCGGTCGAGACGATGTGTCGGTTGGGCGTGTGTCCGCACTTCTTGGGGATCTGCTGATCTTCGATCTGGATCATCGCAACGCCGGCGCTCTCATATCCGCGCACCGTATGGTGCACATTCAACAGACCGCCATAGCCGGTGTCGCCGTCGGCAATCAGCGGCTTGTCCACCGCCTGCGCAATCGCGGCAGCGCGGTTGACCATGTCAGTGTAGGTCGCAAGTCCGGCATCCGGATATCCGAGATAGGATGCGACGGTGCCAAACCCCGTCATGTAGAGCGCTCTTGCGTTCGTCCGAGCCGCAATCTTTGCGGACACCATGTCGAAAACGCCGGGTGCAGCTATGAACTGGCCGGCCTCAAGCATGGCTTTGATGGTCGTTGCAGCCATGATCGCCTCTCAGAATTTGTCAGTCGTCGATCAGTGAATCCGCCGTATGCCGGCGGCGAGTCACGTCACTCCTTGGAGGAGCTATTCGACGGAGGCACTGTTTCAACAAGCATAACGGGGACGTGCGTTTCTGTGACGCGCTGTGACGCGCAAGATCACGGCTTCGACCTTTAGACAGACGCCGAACAGCCTGCGCGTCGGAGGCGGTTGCGCGGTTCCGGCAGGCCGTTCTCTCTCGGTCGAGAAGTGGCAATGTCGCCCGCCAAGGCTCCGGCGGCGGTGATGCCGCCGTCGCGGCCCATAACCTAGCTGGCGCTTTTTTGAATGGCAGTCGGCAGCGTGTCGGATTTGTGCTTTTTGCAATAGGCGGCAACTTTTTCGGAATTCTTTTGCAGGCGGTCGTAGTCCAAAACATTATTATTTGCGGCCGCGTTATAGTAGCCGCTCATGAAATACCTCACGAAATCCCGGTCTGCTGGACCGTATCCCAGCCAATTTCCGCAAGTGATCTTGTTCATGTCCAGCCTGATCTGAGCCGCGGCTGGCGCTGAGGCCGCGCCTATCAAAATCAAAGAAACGACAAGAGTCCTGCATTTCATAGCGATCCTCCAAAGTCCCGAGCTGTCAATTCTTGCCTACCGATTGTTGCAAACCGTACATGACGCTTTCCGCCGGATGGTATTGGCACCATGCCTTTACGCTGGCGATATTTCGTTGGTGCAAAGCAAGATCCACAAAGGTCCTGTTGTTCTGATAACTGAACCAGCCGCTCATCCAGGCAGAAAACTTGTCTGACTGTGACTGCGGCATAGCAAGATATTGGCTGCATATGATCTTGCCCATATCAATGGTTACCTGCGCATTCGCAACGATTGGAGTTATCGAGACAGCAAACGTCAGACTGATCAATCTACATCTCATCGAGGTCTTCCTTGATGCTGATCTACGGGGATCTACAGAGGGCTGCCGGCAACAGGACGCAAGAAAACGGGGTCTCGCGCCGCTTATGTTGATCTAGATCAATAGAAGTCCGCTCGGGGTCAAAGCGCTGGGGTTCAGAGCGAACGCATTCTCGTTTGCGCGTCGAAGCCTACAAGCGTCTATGAGGGTGTGTGCTAGTCGAATTCCAGCACGTCGGCGGCCACGATGCGACTGGGGGCGCGATGGAAGAGATCGCGATCGATGATCGCGCATAGTCTTGGCACCGGCAGCTTGTCGGCGCCGCGCATTAAATTCCTGATCTCGAAATGGCCGTCCTCGCAGATCGTCTTCAGCGAGGCGATGATATGGGTGATCCGGCCATCCTCGCCGAACGGCAGCAGCAGCCGCTCGTAGGCCACCAGCCGTCCATCGACGTCGTCGATGTCGGCGATCGTGTAGACGGGCAGGCCGCGTGCGATGCACGCGTGGTAGACCGGCAGCACGACCGGCGCGAGTCGCGGTCCCAGATAGTCGTCGAGCGCACGGCCCTTTCCGGTGTGGCCGTAGGCGTGCGCCATCCGCGTGCCCTCGCTCTGGATCGTCAGTCGCGGCGGCTGACGCCCGGCCTCGACCGCGTAGTGGACGAGATCAAGCCTCTCGTCATCGAGTCGCTCCGGCTCGTATGCATCGGCGCGCGGCGTCGACTGGTCACGGGCATACAGCCTGAGCCAGGCGTTCAGCAGATCGCGCTGCCGGATCGATTTGACGATCGATGAGTTGGCGCTCTCGAATTCCAAGGTCGAAAATCCGTCCCGAGACCAATGGCCACAGCATCGGCTTGACGCGGAAATATTCTATGAAGGCTTGGCCGCGCAACAAAACACCGTTAATGGCAGCTTTCCGAAGCGACAAATCGGTTGCGGCCGCAATTCGACTATTGGAGCAGCCGGAACCGGCGCGGGTGCGTCCACGGTGCCGTGCTTTCCGCCTTGCCTAACCCTTGTCGCATCGGCATATTCCGCCGCCGGAGGCGGGTCCGGGATGGGTTTTCCGGGGTCGCGGATGACCAGCCGGGATCACGAATAAATTGGCCACGCGCGGCAATGCGCCGAGGCCGACGGGGGAAATGTTTGGCCGACGAGTTCATTCTCGAGACCCACGGATTGACCAAGGAATTCGCGGGTTTCTTTGCCGTTCGCGCCGTCGCGTTGAAGGTGCGTCGCGGCAGCATCCATGCGTTGATCGGGCCTAACGGGGCCGGCAAGACGACGTGCTTCAACCTGCTGACAAAATTCCTAAAGCCATCTGCTGGCCGGATTACTTACAAGGGACAGGACATCACGGCGATGCCGCCGGCCGATGTCGCGCGTCTCGGATTGGTCCGCTCGTTTCAGATCTCGGCGGTTTTTCCGCATCTGACGGCGCTGGAGAATGTCCGTGTCGCCTTACAACGCCAGCACGGCAATTCGTTCGATTTCTGGCGCTCCAAGACCGTGCTCGACCGCTATAACGCCCGGGCTCTGGAACTGCTCGACGATGTCGGCTTGAGCGAGTTCGCCAACATTCCCGCCGTCGAGATGCCCTATGGCCGCAAGCGCGCCCTTGAGATTGCAACGACGATCGCGCTCGACCCGGAGATGATGCTGCTGGACGAGCCGATGGCCGGCATGGGGCACGAGGACATCGACAAGATCGCTGCCCTGATCAAGCGCATTTCCGCGAAATACACCATCCTGATGGTCGAACATAACCTCTCGGTGGTGGCGAACCTCTCCGACATCATCAC
>JAEWCT010000257.1 GCA_023390485.1 Pseudomonadota bacterium | reverse complement strand
CCGGCGTGATCGTATAGAAGCCTTCCGGCGCCTGCCGGTCGCCTTCCTTCACCTTCGGCCCCAATTCGCCGGACCAGCGGCAGATCGGATAGGTCTTCAGCAGCGCGTAGCCGCCGCTGGTCGTCTGCTTCCAGACCTCCAGCTCGGATTCTTCCTTGAAGATGCGCACGAAAACTGGCGCTCCCGGCTGCATGCCCTTCTTAGCGAGCGACGCCAGCGCTTCCTTAGATAAAGGCACTTCGGAGGGTGGGGGAATGGTGGGCGCGCTCGAGCACGCGGCGAGCGTCGCCACGGTGAACAAAACCATGAGCCGCACAACAGCTCGTGTCATCGAGCCAATGCTGGTTCCCACCAATGCGCCCTTCACGTCCCGAACGAATTCCCCGTGCCGCGGGTCGGCGGACTGTTGA
This sequence comes from Pseudomonadota bacterium, assembly GCA_023390485.1. Taxonomy (GTDB): domain Bacteria; phylum Pseudomonadota; class Alphaproteobacteria; order Rhizobiales; family Hyphomicrobiaceae; genus Hyphomicrobium_B. The sequence continues at coordinate 9,737 of JAEWCT010000257.1, read as the reverse complement.
CACAACGAACTCAAACGATTACTGAAATCGGCGGACACCCGAGTCAATTCAAGTATCGTGTGCAAATGCGGCATCACAGTGGGCTCGCCGCGCCACGCGTTCAGCGACCGATCGACAAAAACCGGTCGTGACGTTGAGCCCGGATGTCGTCGGGCGACTTGCCGTCAAACTCCGCAAGCATGCGGGCAATCGCGTTACCCGTCGCGATAATCACTGATTCGCGGTCGCGATGCGCGCCGCCGGTCGGCTCTTTCACAATCGCATCGATGACCCCGAGCTGATCGAGATCCTGCGCCGTGATCTTCATGTTCGTAGCGGCTTCTTCTTTCTTGTTGCTGTCCCGCCAGATGATCGAAGCAGCGCCTTCGGGCGAGATGACCGAGTAGATGGCGTGTTCGAGCATAAGGATGCGGTTAGCCGTCGCAATGGCGATTGCGCCGCCCGAGCCGCCCTCGCCGACGATGACAGTGACAATCGGAACGCCGAGCCTGAGGCAGCATTCCGTCGACCGTGCGATGGCTTCGGCCTGGCCGCGCTCCTCCGCTCCGATCCCCGGATAGGCGCCGGGCGTGTCGACGAATGTGATGATCGGCAGATTGAAGCGGTCGGCCATCTCCATGATGCGCACGGCCTTGCGATAGCCTTCCGGGCGCGCCATGCCGAAATTGTGCCGGATGCGTTGCTCGGTGTCGGCGCCCTTCTCGTGTCCGAGCACCAGAACGGAGCGGTTGCGGAATCGGCCGATGCCGCCGACGATCGCTTCGTCCTCGGCGAAGTAGCGGTCGCCGGCGAGCGGCGTGAATTCCTCGATCAGGCCGCCGATGAAGTCGAGCGCGTGCGGCCGTTCCGGGTGCCGCGCGACCAGCGTCTTTTGCCAAGGCGTCAGCTTCGCATAGGTATCGGCCAGAGCGGCCTTCGCCTTCTGCTCGAGCTTGGTGATCTCGTCGGCGATGTGCGGACCCTTGCCTTCGGTCTGCATGGCCTTGAGCTCGGCAACCTTGTTTTCGAGCTCGAGGATCGGCTTTTCGAAATCAAGATAGGTACGCAATGCGGTCGTAGCGTTCACGGAACTTGGGCTTTCCTGATTGTGCAACTGAAGCGTGCGGCAAGCGCTTTTTTCACGCGCGACATTCGCCACGGCTGGCCGCGGGTGTCAAGGCGTCAGGCTGTGCCCCACCCACTTCTGGCCTGTGAGGCCTTTACAATGTTTAACTTTCGCCTTCCGAGAGCCGTTTGACCGTGGGCGCAATCGCGAACATTAGTGCCGCTGCGACGGCGACGAGCCCGGCCTGCGCCAGGAATGACAGGGCCAGCGCATCCGGATCGTTCGCCGTGAATGCGCCCCCGATGTCGCCGGCGAGCTTGTCTCCAAACGCCATCGCCAGGAACCAGAGCCCCAAGACCTGTCCCGACATCCTTGGTGGCGCAATGCGCGTCATCGTCGAAAGCCCGACCGGGCTCAGCATCAGTTCGCCGACGGTGAACAGGAAGTAGAGCCCAACCAGCCAAAACGGCGAGACCCGTCCGTCCGCCGCGTAGGTCGCGGCCGGAACCATCAGCAGGAACGACGACGCGAGGAACACGAGGCCGAGCCCGAACTTGACGGGCGAAGACGGCTGCTGCTTGCCGAGCTTCATCCAGAGCGTCGCCGCGACTGGCGTCAGCAGGATGACGAAGATGGGATTTGCCGATTGATACCACGATGACGGGAAGGAAAGCCCTAAGATTTCGTTGCGCGTCAGCGACTCGGCAAAAAGCGATAGTGACGTGCCCGACTGTTCGAAGATCGCCCAGAAGATCATCGCCGCGAGAAAGTACACGCCGACGGCGGCCATGCGCCGCGCATCGGGGCTTTGGCGCGTCGCGCCGTAAGCGATGCCCATCAGCGGCAAGATGATGAAAAGCCAGCGCAGCCAATGGAAGCCATCGACGTCGGCTAGCAAGGCAAGGCCAAGCAGAGACAGCGAGCCAACGCCGACGAACAGACCCTGACGGACAACCGACGACGTCGATTGAGAGCCATCGACGTCGGGATCTTTGAGGTCGCGCATTTTCCGGAAGAAGAGCAAAGTCGAAAACGTCATACCCACGCCAGCCGCACCGAAGCCCCAGTGCCAGCTGAGATTGGGATCGAAGCCGGCGTCCGCCAGCCAACCCTTGAAGGTGCTGCTCTGCGCCAGGAAGCCCGTCACCAGCGGCGCTAAAAACGCGCCGAGGTTGATGCCCATGTAGAAGAGCGAGAACCCGGCATCGCGCCGCGAGTCGTCCTTCGAATAGAGGGCGCCGACGAGAGCTGAGATATTCGGCTTGAAAAGGCCCGTGCCAATCGCGATCAGCGCCAGGCCAAGGTAGAATGTTTCGCCGGATGGCCAGGCCAGCGCGTAGTGCCCGCAGGCGATCGTCGCCCCGCCGATGAGCACGCTCCGTTTCGCACCGAGAAGCCGGTCTGCGATGAAACCTCCGGGCAGCGCGAGTAGATAGACCGCCATCCCGTAAGTGCCGTAGATGCTGCCCGCGGTGGGCGTCGCAAAGCCGAGCCCGCCCTGGGCGGCCGGCGCCACCATGAACAGCACCAGGAGCGCCCGCATGCCGTAAAACGAAAACCGCTCCCAAAGCTCAGCAAAGTAGAGAGTTGAAAGCCCGCGCGGCTGCGATGCGAAGCCGAGCCAGGAGCTGCGAGGCTCCGCGACGACGGAAGCCGTGTATCCCGTTGCAGAAATCTCCTGGCCTCTTTGCGAAGGCATTATGCGCCCTTGTCGCCGGTCATGACTTTACCTATCCAAGCTTCGATGGTTGTGGTTCCGAGTTCCTCGACTTTGCGCTGCTCGAACGGACGCAGCACATCTTGCATGGCGTCGATGCGCTTCCACTCGCAAAATGGCGTTTCCGCTTCGACGCCGGGTGCATACCGCGAACTCTCGATCTTCTCATAGCGGTGCACATAGCGCGGACAATTCATCCAGACTTCGTGGATGCTCACCTTCACCGCCATCTCGGCTTCCTTGAAGCCCTCGAGCTCGGATCCGCTGACGATGAGTTCGGCGCGGCCTTGCGCGCGCAAACGGAACGGCCTCTCGAAGTCGATGAACAGCATGCCGATCTCGGGATTGCCCGAGATATTGCCCATCGACAGATACATTCCGTTTCCATCGTAGCTCGGAAAGAGCAGCGTGTGAGCATCGAGCACCTTGATGAAGCCGGGAGTGCCGCCCTTGTAAGAGACCGTTGGACGGCCGCGATCGTCGATTGTCGTCAGGAAGAACATGTCCCGGCTTTCGATGAAAGCCTTGGCACTGTCGTCGATCTCGGGCTTGAGGGCAACCGCCTCGACCCTGTCCGCCATCGCACGCGTGTCGAAAGCCATTTGCATGGCGCGATGGATGTCTCCGTATAGGCGGCTCATCGGGCATTCTCCCTTCATTTGCAAGCGCCGTTGCAACGGATTGCCGGCGTTTGTTCAGGTCTTGTTTTTGGCGAGCGGGTGATGGGCGTTGACGAGCGCCTTCAGTCGCTCCTGCAGCACATGCGTATAAATCTCCGTCGTTGAAATGTCAGCATGGCCGAGAAGCTGCTGAACGGCTCTGAGGTCGGCGCCGCGGTCGAGAAGATGACTGGCGAACGCATGACGCAAGACGTGCGGTGACACGCGCTCTGGCGCGATTCCCGCAGCTTCGGCGATACCTTTGAGATCCTGCGCGAAGCCTTGCCGGGTCACGTGGCCGAGCGCCGACTTCGAAGGAAATAGCCACTCGGAATTATCGAAGCGTCCGGAAACGTCGAGGAAGGCATCGAGCGCCGCGCGCGCCGTAGCGTTAAGGGGAACTAGCCGCTCGCGGCCGCCCTTGCCTTTTATTGTGAGAACGCGCTTGTCGCCGCGTAGGACGCTGCGCGGCAGCCCGACGAGTTCGGAAACGCGCATGCCGGTCGCGTACAGAATTTCGAGAAGGCAATGAAAGCGCAAAGCTCGAAAAAGTGCGTGGCCTTCCTGGCCTTCGCACTGGCCTTGCGAAACGGTGAGCAGCCGGTCCACCTCGGCAATGCTCAGAACTTTCGGAAGCGTGCGCTGCTTCTTCGGCCCCTGCAAGCCGGCCGTCGGATCGAGCGCTATCAAATCCTCCGCGAGCAGAAACCGGAAGTACTGCTTGATGGCCGAAAGCCGCCGCGCGCGCGACGTCGGCGCCTGCCCTTCGCTCGCGAGGAACCCAAGATAAGCCTGCACATCGGCCGGCTTGGCGTCAGGTGCCGCTATTCCTCTATCTGACAAAAAGCCGGTAAAGTTTTCGAGGTCGGCAGTGTAAGCGTCGATGGTATTTGCCGAAGCGCCGCGCTCGGCCGTCAGCATGGCAAGAAAATCCGCGAGGTGGCCATCGCGTTCGGCGACTGGCGTCATAGAGCCCTCAATTCGTTTCCGTGTGCGGCCACGAAGGAAGCAGCGCCTCAAGTCCGAGCCGCCGCGCGTCGGCTTCGAGACCGGCGCGTTTCAGCGCGCGAATGCTGTCGCCAAGAGCGATGAGATTGGCGTCCTGCGCCCCGTTCGGTCCAAGCGCCTTCATGACCAGAAGGACGCTATGGCCAAATTCCTGCTTTTTCGATGCAACTTGTAATTCGGTGAGCACGCCAGTCTCCGGCAGATAGCCGGCCGTCGGCTGCGGCGTCCTGTTTGCGGCATCCCAAAGCGGAATGGGAACGAGATAATCGAGCGCTTCGAGAACCGTCGTCAGGCGGTAAAGCGCGGCCGTAGGGAAACGGCCGTTCGATACGTAGCTCTCGAGGACGGAGAAGCTTTTGCCTCGGTCTGGCTCATTGGTGTCGGCGATATCGATGAGCGCCCGCCAAGCCCCAAGGCCAGGACCGCCGCCCTGATCGGCGACGCCGATCCAATCGCGAGCCATACCGAACTTGCCCGACGCCAAGCCGATTTCAACGCCCGTTTCGGCAAACCACACGATCTCTGGCGCGGGTTGCAGCTGTGATGCGGCAGGCGCAATCATTTGCGCGCCGATCATGCCGAGGCCTTCACGCTTGGCGTCATCGAGGAAAGCCCGGATCAGCCGCGCCTTGCGCATCGGGGTCCGCTCGTCTTCGGACGCCCTGAAGAGCGCCGCGCGGCGGGCGACGCCCTGCGGCCCGCGTCCGGCCAAGAGATCGTCGGCTGGAACTTGCTCCGCGTTGACGCGATAGATGCCCGCGAGCGCTTCCGGTGAAAGCGCATTCAGTCGTGCGGCCGCTTCCGTCGCAGGTAGCCCAAGATCGACGGGCGTCGAATGATCGCTTGCGAGCGCGACGAGCAGCGCCGGCTCGCCCTTCTCTAGAACGGTCTTGTGAGGCAGGCCGCCGACCTTCTCCGCGATCCTGTAATCGAGCAGCGTGATCTGCTTCACGGGCGAATAGCGAGGCTTGGAATTGATCGCGAGAGCGTCGAGTGCCTCGAGTCCTGGAGACGTCGGAACGCCTTCTTCGCGCGCCAGATCCGCGGCGAGGCCAGCCGATGATTTGTCGTCCTGCATCGCCGAGCAGTACCCGGCCATCAGGATCGACTGACCCTTGAGACGCGCTGGGATGCTGCCCTTCAGCGTTGACGATCGCGCGATGAGTTCGCAGGCCTTGTCCGAGTGTCCCGACGCAAGTTCGTTGCGGGCTTCGAGCGTGAGGAGCAGCGCATTTTCGCCGCCCGTCTGCTTTGCGATTTCGGCTGCCGCCTCCCGCGCCAGCCCCGAGCGATATAGCGCCTCGAGCCTGAGCGCTGCGAAATCCGCACTCGACGAACCGGGCGAAGGTGTCGTGATGAGCCGCTTCCACAATTCATGAAGGACAGGCGAGCGCGGCGGAATCTCGATCGTGCTGATCAGCTTTTCGAGCCCGTTGACGTCCAATCCGCCCCAGAGTTCATAAGGCAATCCGGAACCGTCGCCGGACATGACAGGCGCAAGATCATCTTTTTCGACGCCCGGGAGAATGGCGCCGCGCACCACGCCGTTCTGCGGGTCGGACCGGCCACCGCGGCTGGAATCCGGCTGTACCGCGCTGTCTGGGTTCGGCTGCCCCCAGGTAGCGCTGCCGCTGGAGCTTCCTGCTGGCCCGTCCAACGGCTGCAGATAGGTTCGCTGCTCGGCCGGCGGGGAATAGGCGTCGTTGCGCGAGGCTTTCTTTTTGGCAGCCGACGATGCTGGCGCATCTTGGGCGGCGGCGGGAGCTGGAGCCGCCCCAATCGAAAGGAGCGCGAGCACGGCGATACCCCCGGCGGCCGCTAGAGCAATTCCAGCAAAAGTGCGCAGCGGTTTTGCGTCCGGAATTGCGTCAAAACAAAAGGCTAGAGCGTTTTCGCGCTTCAGAGAAAAGCGGAAACGCTCTAGTCGTCTTCGGTGTGCATACACCATCACCATTCACCGCCGGATTTTGATATTCTGCACGGGCTTGCTGATGGTTTGCTGCTCGGGCTCGAAGCGGGTCGCCAGCACGTAGAGCCCCCCGAGAACCAGCGCCGTCAGCGCACAAAGTACCAATAAAAGCCGGAAAAGGCTCGGCATTTCTCTCTGTTCCGTCCCCGCCAGCTAGGTGAACATCTTTGAAGGCGTGATTATGACTCAATGTGGTATTTTGCCGAACAAACGCTCAGTGGATCGGCAAGAAGGTTTGGGTCTGCTGTGGCTTACAGGTAAGTTTCCAATTTGCGAACGTATTTGGTTCGTGGCATGACGGCGCCGAAATGACCACCCCGCCGCGCGGCCTGCCGCCAGAAACCAACCAAGAAACCGACGAACTTACCGAACCCGTCGGTGTTGAGCCTCCGATGATGGAAGCCGAAGCGATCGAGCGCGCCAAAAAGAACATCGGTCAGCGGCCGATCGTGGTCGTGGGCCTCATGGGGTGTGGCAAGTCGTCGGTCGGCAAACGCTTAGCGTTCAAACTCAATCTACCGTTCGTCGATGCCGATGACGAGATCGAGCGCGCCGCCGCCAAGACTATCAACGAGATTTTTGCCGATCACGGAGAGGCCCATTTCCGCGCCGGTGAGCGTAAGGTGATCGCCCGGCTGCTCGGCAATGGTCCGCAAGTGCTTGCAACCGGAGGCGGCGCCTTCATCAATCCGGAAACGCGGCGGCGGATCAAAGACACCTCCATTTCCATCTGGTTGCGCGCGGACCTGCCGGTCCTTATGCGCCGGGTGTCGAAACGCGATCACCGTCCGCTTCTGCGCAACGGCAATCCCGAAGCGACGATGCGGAAGCTGATCGAAGAGCGCTATCCGATATATGCTGAAGCCGACATGACCGTCGAAAGCCGCGACGAGCCGCACGACGTCATCGTTGCCGAGATCATAAGCCGCCTCGCCGCCGGAACCGAAATCCCCAAAATGTCCATTCTTGACGCAAATCCATCCCGAGCGGTGCACGTCGATCTCGCCGATCGTTCCTATGATGTTTTGATCGCCCGCGGCATTCTTCGTGACACCGGCGCGTTGCTCAAAGCGCGGTTCGGCGAGGTCAAATGCGGCGTGGTGACCGACGAGAACGTCGCACGCTTTCATCTCGAAACGCTTGAGGAGAGCCTGAAAGCTGCGGGCATGTTCGCCGGCTCGGTCATCATGAAGCCGGGCGAAGCGACGAAGAACTTCCGCGATTTGGCGACGCTCTCGGAACGGCTTCTGGAGATGGGGCTGGAACGCGGCGATCTCGTTTTGCCGTTCGGTGGCGGCGTCATCGGCGATCTCGCCGGTTTCGCGGCCGGCATCCTGCGGCGCGGCGTGCGCTTTGTTCAGATCCCGACGTCGCTCCTTGCTCAGGTGGATAGTTCCGTCGGTGGCAAAACGGGCATAAATACCCCGCAGGGAAAAAACCTTATTGGTGTCTTCCATCAGCCGAGCCTCGTTATCGCCGACACCGCTGTTCTGACGACGCTGCCGCCGCGTGAGATGCGCGCCGGTTATGCCGAAGTCGCGAAGTACGGCCTTCTCGGCGACGAGCCGTTCTTCTCCTGGCTTGAAACAAACTGGCGAGCCGTCTTCGGCAACAATGGACCAGCTCTGACCGCTGCAATCGAGACGAGCGTGGCCGCCAAGGCCGCCATCGTCGCCCGCGACGAGACGGAGACGGGCGACCGCGCGTTGCTCAACCTCGGTCACACCTTCGGTCACGCCCTCGAAGCCTGGACCGGCTATTCCGATCGCCTCCTGCATGGCGAAGGCGTCGCAATCGGCATGTGTCTCGCGATCCGCCTGTCGGAGGAGCTTGGCATCTGTCCGCCGGGCCGTGCCGAGCGGGCGGCGAACCATCTCCGCGGCGTCGGCCTCCCGACGAAAATCAGTGACATTCCGGGCGGAACGGCAGACCCCGCCGAATTGCTGCGGCTGATGGGTCAGGACAAGAAAGTTAAAGCCGGCAAGCTCGCCTTCATTCTCGTCCGCGACATCGGTCAAGCTTTCGTTTCGCGCGACGTTGCGCCCGAAACCGTGCTGGCGTTCCTCGCCCGGGAAATTGCCCGCTGAGCATTTTAAGCATCGGCAACCGGTTGATGTGTTAGACTGCTGCCTCTCCTGATCAGGAACAGCGAATTGCCATGTCCATAGTCGTAAGCCTCGTTGCGATCTTGCTGCTGATCATCTTGTCGGCGTTCTTCAACGCCAGTGAGACCTCGCTCACAGCCGCATCCCGCGCGCGTATGCACGCGCTTGAGGAAGACGACAATGCCTCCGCCGCCCTCGTGAACAAGGTGCTGTCGCGGCCGGAAAAGATGATCGGCACGGTTCTCCTCGGCAATACCCTGGTCGACGTGCTGGCCGCCGCACTCGCTTCCAACATCGCGGTCCACCTCTACGGCGAGGTCGGCGTCGCCTACGCGACTGCCATCATCACGATCCTGATCGTGATCTTCGCCGCGGTGCTGCCGAAAACCTACGCCCTTGCTTACGCCGATCGTGTGGCCCTGATCGTGGCGCCGGTCATGCAGATCTTGATCTATGCTCTGACGCCCTTCACGAGGGCAATCGAGTTTATCGTGCGCTACATTCTGCTCTGGACGCCCGGCAAGGCCGACGACGAAGCGAACATTCTCGCCGCACATGAAGAGATTCGCGGCACCATCGATCTACAGGCGAAAGAAGGTACCGTCGCCAAGGGCGATGCCGAGATGCTCGGCGGCGTGCTCGATCTCCGCGATCTGCAGGTGGCGGACATCATGGTCCATCGGACCAAGATGGAGACGATCGACGCCGACGATCCGCCGGCGAAGATTTTGGATTCCGTACTCCGCTCGCAATATACGCGCGTGCCGCTCTGGAAGGACGAGCCGGAGAATATCATCGGCGTTCTTCACACGAAAAATCTGCTGCAGGCGTTGTCGCGCACCGATTGGCGGCCCGATAAGCTCGATATTATGAAATCGGCGTCCGAGCCGTGGTTCGTTCCCGATACCACCACGCTGAAGGATCAGCTCAATCAGTTCCTGAAAAAGAAAATGCAGATGGCCCTCGTCGTCGATGAATACGGCGAGGTGCAAGGTCTCATCACGCTCGAGGACATTCTGGAAGAAATCGTCGGACAGATTACCGACGAGCACGATATGCCCGACAGCCACATCCGCATGCAGTCGGATGGCACCGTCAACGTCGATGGCACCGTTGCAATCCGCGACCTCAATCGCCATCTTGATTGGGATCTGCCCGACGACGAGGCAACGACCGTCGCCGGTCTCGTCATTCACGAGGCGCAGACCATTCCCGAGCCGGGGCAGGTCTTCAC
>JAEWCT010000232.1 GCA_023390485.1 Pseudomonadota bacterium | reverse complement strand
GTGGACGCAAGTGCACCAGTCGGCCGGTTGTTCATCCGGCCGACGAGCCTCGGCCTTGTCAACGGATCCGGCGCCGAAAACGTCGTGACGGCGCGCGTCACGTCGGTCGAATACCTCGGCGGCACCTATCGAATTCATGCCGATACCGATCGTGGAAGTCTGTTCTTCGATAGTCCGATAGCGCCCGCAGTCGGCCCGGATCATATGGTCAAGATCGGCTGGAAGACGGCCGACGCAACGTACTTTCCGCTCTCATGACGGCCGAGACCGAAATCCTGCCGACGCGCTCCAAGTTTTCGGCCGCTCTGCCGAAACTTCCGTGGCTGATAGTGCCGACGCTGGTATTCATCGTCGTCGCATTCGGCTGGCCGCTTCTCTATCTCGTCCGCATGAGCTTCAACGAACATCCTGCGGGCGGCATTTACGTCGAGGCCTGGACGCTCAAAAACTATCTCGTGGTGCTGACCGAGCCGAACATGCTCGCGGTGATCGGCAAGACGATTTACATTTCGCTTGTCACGGCAATCGTCACGGTGGTCGCGGCGTTCTTCTTTGCGCAGTATGTTTGGCTTCACGACGGACGGAACAGAATAATTCTGCTCGCGATCGCCATTGGGCCGATGTTGATTTCGGAAGTCTCCGTCATCATTGGATGGCGAATGTTCTTTCCGTCGAACGGACTGCTCTCCTACGCGCTGATGTCGGCCGGTCTCACAGAGCAGAAGGTCAATCTTCTCGGCACCGAGCTCGCGGCTGTCGTCGGCCTGTCCTACATCTCGGTTTCCTATTGTTTCTTCTCGATCCTGAGCGTCCTGAACGGAATCGATCGTAATCTTCTGACCGCCAGCGCCGATCTCGGTGCGTCGCCGGGGCGAACGTTTTTCACGGTTCTCCTGCCGCTCGCGAAGGGCGGTATCGCGGCCGCCTTCACGCAGGCGTTCGTCTTCACGATGGGCATTTACGCAACGACGAATGCGCTTGGGCCGGATTCGCTCTGGACGATGCCCTACGAGATACAACTTCAGATGCTGACGCGCCGCAATTGGCCGATGGCCGCCGCGATCGCCGTCGTGCTGATTGCGATCATCGCCGTGGCGGCGATGGGAATCCAGTGGCTGCGGCACAGGAAGGGGTCGAGCAATGTTTGAGGAGCGCACCTTTCGCTTTCTCCATCGTGCCTTCGCCGCGCTCTTCATCTTGTACGTGGTGCTCCCGCTCGCGATCACGGCGGTAGTGGCGTTCAGCGATGACAACGTCGTCCGCTTTCCGATCCGCGGCTTTTCGGGACGCTGGTTCGGAGTGTTTTTCAACGATGCGCAATGGATCAACGCCGCCTGGAATTCACTTCAGATTGCGTTGATCACCGCGGCTATGTCGATGGTCCTGGCGCTGCCTGCGTCCTATGCATTGGCGAACGGCAAGAAGGCCCGTCCGGTCCTGCAAACGCTTTTGATTTTGCCGCTGTTCGTCCCCGGCGTCGTGCTGGGCATTTCGGTGGCGATGGGCCTCGGTTCCATCAATCTGTTCGGCTACGACCTCTTCGGTTCGAGAATTCTTGTCGCCTGCGCGCACACGCTTTGGGCTTTGCCATTGGCGATCACCGTTCTGATTCCGACGTTCGAGACGCTCGACAAAAGTCTGATGGAAGCTGCGGGTGATCTCGGCGCGTCGCCGCTCCGGGCGTTCTTCAACGTGATCATGCCCGTTGCGATGACGGGTATCGTCTCGGCAGGGCTCTTTGCTTTCATCACGTCGCTGAACGAATTCATCATGGCGCTCTTCCTGACGACGCGCGATACGCAGACGCTGCCGGTCATGCTCTGGCTTTCGCTCCGCTCGAGCGCGACGCCTCAGATCGCAGTCGCTTCCTTCGTATTGGCAGGCTCCGTATTCGCCGCCGTCGGCCTCGCGTATGCCTGGTTCACGCTCTCGCGCCGCCGCCGCGAGGCTGCGGCATTCTGAAAATCTCATTATAAAATAATACATCTGTGAAATTTACTATTGAAAATTTCACTGATGCGAATGATGATCCCTCCAGGGAAAATCAGTCGATAGGCGGGTGTAATGTCTTCGTTCCGGAATCGTGTTGAGGTTCTGATCGTCGGGGGAGGCGTCGCCGGCGTCTCGATTGCCTATCACCTGGCGAAGCTCGGCATCACCGACGTCATGCTCTGCGAACGCAAGCAGCTGACGTGCGGCACCACTTGGCACGCAGCCGGCCTCGTCACGCAGCTCCGCGCCACCCGCAATATGACGGAGCTGGCGAAGTACACGGGCGAGCTGTTCGCCAGTCTCGAATCCGAAACGGGTCAGGCCACCGGCTTTCGTCAGAACGGCGCCCTTCGCGTTGCGAAGCACGAAGGCCGCTTCGAGGAACTGAAGCGCGGCGCCTCGATGGCGCGTAACTTCGGACTGCCGGTCGAAGTGCTGAGACCGGAAGAGCTCAAGGAGCGATGGTCGCCGCTGAATATCGACGGCATCGTGGGCGGCCTTTGGGCGCCGAAAGACGGTCAGGTCAATCCGGTTGACGTGACAATCGCGATGGCGAAAGGCGCGCGCAATGCCGGCGCCACCATCCTCGAGAACATCCGAGTCGAGCGCATCCTTGTCGAAAACGGCCGCGCCGTCGGCGCGATCACCGATCATGGCGAAGTCCGCGCCAACAAGGTCGTGATTTCCGGCGGAATGTGGTCCCGCAACCTTGCAGCGTTGAGCGGTGTATCGCTGCCGCTCCATGCCGCCGAGCACTTCTACATCGTCACCGAACAGCTGCCGAATTTGCCGCGCGACTTGCCCGTGCTCTTCGTCACGGACGAGGAGGCCTATTACAAAGAGGACGCTGGAAAAATCCTTCTCGGCTGCTTCGAGAAGAACGCCAAGCCCTGGGGTCACAAAGGCATTTCTCCCGACTTCTGCTTCGACTCGCTGCCCGAGGATTTCGAGCATTTCGAGCCGATATTGGAAAAGGCGATGAACCGCGTGCCGATGCTCGCGGAAGCCGGCATCCAGCTGTTCTTCTGCGGGCCCGAAAGCTTCACGCCCGATGATCGCTATTTGCTCGGCGAAACGCCGGAAGTCGAAAACCTGTTTTGCGCCTGTGGTTTCAACTCCATCGGAATTCTGTCATCGGGCGGCGTCGGCAAGGCGCTTTCGCAATGGATCCGCGACGGCCGGCCGCCCGTTGAGCTGACCGACGTCGACGTGCGCCGCATGATGCCGTTCCAGTCGAACAGCAAGTACCTCTACGATCGAACGACAGAAACGCTCGGTCTGCTTTTCGATATGCACTGGCCCTACCGGCAGTTCGAAACCGCGCGCAATGTCCGTCGCAGTCCCTTCCACGACAGGCTGATCGCCCAAGGCGCGTTCATGACGGAAGCGGCAGGTTACGAGCGCCCCGGGTTCTTTGGGGCGCCGGGAACGAAGCCCGAAATCGAATATAGCTATGGACGCCAGAACTGGTTCGGCTTGACTGCCGAGGAATGCCGGGCCACGCGCGATGCCGTTGCCTTGTTCGACCACAGTTGCTTCACGAAATTCGCCGTTGACGGACGCGACGCGTGTGCCGCGCTCAATCGCATTTGCGCCAACGACATTGATGTTCCGGTCGGCCGCCTCGTCTATACGCAGTGGCTCAACGAGCACGGCGGTATTGAGGCGGATGTAACGGTTACGCGCCTCTCAGAGACGTCCTTCATGGTGGTCTCGATAGCGGTTTCGCAGGTTCGCGATTTCGCGTGGCTGACGCGTCACCTGCCAAAGGATGCGCACGTTTTCGCCCGCGATATCTCGTCGGGTCTGCCGATGCTGGCGCTGATGGGCCCGAAATCGCGCGAGGTTCTAAGCTCCATCTCCAACGCCGATCTGTCGAACGCCGCATTCCCGTTCGGCACCAGCCGCGAAATCGAGATCGGATACGCGAAAGCCCGCGTCAACCGCGTGACTTTCGTCGGCGAACTCGGCTTCGAAATTCTGATGCCAGCTGAATTCGCTCAACACATCTTCGACGTGCTCGTCGAGGCGGGTAAAGCCTTTGGTCTGAAGCAGGCCGGTTACTTCGCGATGAATTCGTTGCGCATGGAAAAGGGCTACCGGCACTGGGGCCACGATATCGGCGAGGATGACACGCCCATTGAAGGCGGGCTCGGTTTCGCAGTCGCATGGGACAAGAAAGGCGGCTTCATCGGCCGCGAAGCACTTCTGAAGCAGCGCGAAAGTGGTCCCCTCAAAAGGCGGCTGGTTCAAATCCAGCTCGAGGGCGCCGATGCCCCGCTGCTGTATCACGAGGAGCCAATCTGGCGTGATGGCAAGGTGATCGGCTCGATCACGTCCGGCGGCTACGGCCACCGTATCGGCGCTTCGCTGGGCATGGGCTACGTGCGCTGCGACGAGGGCGTCACCGCTGAGTGGCTCGCTGCCGCGCCGCTCGAAGTCGAAGTTGCGTGGAAGCGCTATCC
>JAEWCT010000231.1 GCA_023390485.1 Pseudomonadota bacterium | reverse complement strand
CATTCTCTTAGGGCTAGAGAACGACGAGAAGACATCCGAGAAAACGCCGTGGTGGCTGACGCTCATCCGCCTTCTCGCGGCGACGTTCGTCATCTTCGCGCTCGCCGAGCCCATTCTCAATCCGTCGAAGGGCTCGAACCTCGGCGGCTCCGGTCCTATCGTCATCTTCGTCGATAACGGCTGGGCTGCCGCTTCGCGCTGGTCCGAGCGCGCGAGCATGATCGACCGCATCATCGGCGAAGCCGAAAGCGGCGGCCGCCCCGTCGTAATCGTACCGACCGCCGCCGCGAGCAAACTGCACAGCGTCAAAATCGAGCCGCCGGGCGAAGCCCACAGCACCGCCGCCGCTCTGAAGCCCGAGCCCTTCGATCCCGACCGCGAAGCCGCGTTCGCCGCGTTGCAGTCGACCCTGTCGGAGGCAGGCGTGAAAAACCCGAGCATCGTCTGGCTGCACGACGGCATCGATCATAAATCGCAGGTCGCAAGCGTCGCCGCGAAACTGCAAAATCTGTCGGGCGACGGCACGTTCGCCGTGCTCGACGAAACGCACGGCCACGAGGCCTTAGGGCTCGTCGCGAACCTCGCAGAAAAGGGCAAGCTCGAAGCCGTTGTCCTGTCTCCCGGCGGCCCCGCGCGCGAAGGCACCGTCAACGCCTTTTCCGCGCGCGGCGAACGCCTCGGCGAAGCCCCATTCAGCCTTGGAGCCGGCGCGACATCGGCGAAAGCAACGTTCGAGTTGCCGCTTGAACTCCGCAATCAGGTGGCGCGCATCGAAATCGCGAGCGAACGCTCCGCTGGCGCCGTCAGCCTGATCGACGCCATGACGCAATGGCATCGCGTGGGTCTTCTCTCGGGCGAAAGCCGCGAAGAGGCCCAGCCGCTGCTCGCACCGCTCTATTACGTCGAGAAAGCGCTGAAACCTTATGCCGACGTCGTCGTCACGAAGGATTCAAACCTGGTCCAGGGCCTCGATTCCGTCCTGAAGCAGAACGTGTCGGTGCTGGTGCTTGCCGACATCGGCACGCTGACGGGCGAAGCCGCCGAGAAGGTCTCAGCCTTCGTCGACCGCGGCGGCCTGCTCGTCCGCTTCGCGGGACCGAGGCTCGAAAAAGCCGGCGACGATCTTCTTCCCGTCGCGCTGCGCACGGGCGGACGCTCGCTCGGCGGCGCGTTGTCCTGGTCGTCGCCCCAGCCGCTCGCGCCATTCGATGAGAGCAGCCCGTTCTCCGGGCTCACCATCCCGAAAGACGTCACCATCAATCGGCAGGTGCTCGCCGACCCGGCCGAAATCACGCCGGACGTCGAAATCTGGGCGCGACTGAAGGACGGCACGCCTCTCGTCACATCGACCAAGCACGGCAACGGCCGGCTGGTGCTCTTTCACGTAACGGCGAATTCCGATTGGTCCAATCTTCCGATCTCCGGCCTGTTCGTCGAGATGCTGCGCCGTCTTTCGACGATGGGCACGGCCGGTGCCTCGGCCTCCGGACAGGGCGATGGCGCCACGTCCGCAAAGACCGATACGACAACCAAAACCAGAAACGACGCGGGTGTGCTCCCACCTCTCAAAACACTGAACGGCCTCGGCACGCTCGTATCGCCGCCGCCGACGGCCGAACCGCTGAAATCATCCGAACTGCAAGCGGCAAAGCCGAGCTTCGAGCATCCACCCGGCTACTACGGTCAGTCAGCGAGCCCGCGTGCCCTCAACGTCCTCAATGCAAAAAGCACGCTTCGGCCCTTCCCGTCGCTACCCGCTGGCGTGACGCGATTGAGCTATGACAACGCCGCGAGCACGGCCTTGAAACCGGCACTCCTGTCGGCGGCGCTTGCCCTCCTCTTCATCGACATCCTGGCGGTCATGCTGCTGCAGGCAGGTGGCCCGCGCGGTCTATTCTCGCGCCGTCCACGCAGCTCGCGAGCGGCAGGCGCCGGCGCTGCCGCACTCGCGTTTGCCCTTCTTGCGTTCGCTGGAGCGGGTGACGGAAGGGCGCAAGAACTGCGGCCGGATTTCCGCGACATCCCGCAGCTCGACAATTTCGCGCCGCTGCCCTCGCAGCAATCGGGCCCCGACGTCGTGCGCTCGGCGCCGACGCCCGCCGACAAGGCTGCCATCGACGCCACGAGCAAGGTGACGCTCGCCTATGTCGTGAGCGGCGACCGCGAAACCGACGAAACGAGCCGCGCCGGTTTGCAAGGTCTCGGCCGCGTCCTGCAGACGCGCACAGCCGTCGAGCCCGGCGAGCCCGCAGCCGTCGACATCACCAAGGACGAGATCGCCTTCTATCCGATCCTCTATTGGCCGGTGCTCGAATCCGCCGAAGCCCTACCCGACGCGACGATCGCCAAGATCGACGCTTACATGAAGGAAGGCGGCCTCATCATTTTCGATACGCGCGACTACGGCCAGGGCGGCGCCAATACGCTGCCGCTCGCCGGACGCGGAGGCACGGCCTTGCAGCGCCTGTTGAGCAAGCTCGACGTGCCGCGCCTCGAACCCGTTCCCGAAAACCACGTCGTGACGAAATCGTTCTACCTGTTGCGTTCGTTCCCCGGCCGTTGGGGCGGCGGACAGCTCTGGGTCGAAGCCATTTCGAACAACGACAACGAAGCCCACAAAGCCCGCGTCTCCGACGGCGTCACGTCCATCATGATCACGTCGAACGATCTCGCGGCGGCGTGGGCTCTGGATGATCGCGGCCGCCCGATGTACCCGGTCGTTCCGGGCGGCGAGATGCAGCGCGAGATGGCATTTCGCGGCGGCATCAATATCGTCATGCACGCCCTGACGGGTAACTACAAAGCCGATCAGGTTCACGTACCCGCGCTCCTCGAGCGGCTCGGTCAATAGAGGCATAGTCTTTGAACTGGTCGATCACATTCGCCCCATTGCTTCCGGCGCCGGTCCTCATCGGCTTGACGGTGCTGGCTGTCGCGCTGATCCTGATCCTGCTCTTCCGGCGCTCGCGCGGAGCCTTCATTCGCGCCGCCGCGTTGGCAGCTCTGCTGGCTGCGCTCTTCAATCCGATCCTGAAGGAAGAGCAGCGCGAAAGCCTCGCCAACGTCGCGATCGTCGTCCTCGACGAAAGCCCGAGCCAGAAGCTTGCGGACCGCACCAAGCAGATGGAAGCGATCCGTTCGGACCTCGAAACGAAGTTCGCGAAAATCCCGAACCTCAACATCAAGTGGGTTACCGGCGGCGTTCCCTCCGAGACGGCACCGCCCGGAACGAACCTCTTCACCGACCTCAACGCCGCTTTGAACGACACCGCGCCAGACCGCATCGCCGGCGTCGTCTTCGTGACGGACGGCCAAGTCCACGACGTTCCGAAATCGGCGGCGGCCCTTGGCTTCGACGCGCCCGTTCACACGCTGCTGACAGGCAAGCCCAACGAATTCGACCGCCGTGTCGAGGTGATCGAAGC
>JAEWCT010000198.1 GCA_023390485.1 Pseudomonadota bacterium | reverse complement strand
TTCCTCGGCCGCCCAGGCGCCAACCGGAAGCTCGAGATCAAAGACGTTGTTGACCTCGCCGGCGAGGCCCTGCGTGTCCCATTGCTCGGCATAGGCTGCAGGCGGAATGAAGCGCGTGACGTACTCGTCGATCAGCTCGTTGCGAAGCTCGACGACCGTTTCGGAAACGTCTTCCTGACCCATGATGTCGAGCCGCTGCTCGAAGATGACCTTGCGCTGGTCATTCATCACGTCATCGTATTTCAGGATCTGCTTGCGGATGTCGAAGTTGCGCTGCTCGACCTTCTTCTGTGCGGTCTCGAGCGACTTGTTCATCCACGGGTGCGTGATGGCTTCGCCTTCCTTCAGGCCAAGCGTCTGCAGCACCTTATCCATGCGCTCAGACCCGAAGATACGCATCAGGTCGTCATCGAGCGCCAAATAGAACTTAGAGCGGCCGGGGTCGCCCTGACGGCCGGAGCGGCCACGCAGCTGATTGTCGATGCGGCGGCTTTCATGGCGTTCGGTTGCAAGCACGTAGAGGCCGCCGGCTTCGAGCGCCTTCTTCTTGTTGGCAGCGACGTCGGTGACGAGTTCGGCACGCTTGGTGCTGATGGCGGACTCGTCCGGCGGGGTGCCCTTTTCCGTTCGCTCGACGATCCAGTCGCGCAGACGGAACTCGGCGTTGCCGCCGAGCTGAATGTCGGTACCGCGGCCTGCCATGTTGGTGGCGATCGTCACGGCTCCGGGCTGGCCGGCCTGGGCAACGATGCTCGCTTCCTGCTCGTGATAGCGGGCGTTCAACACCTGATGCGGAATCGGCGCGTCCTTGCCCTTCGCTTCGGATGCGAACTTCTTCAGAAGCGCGGCCATGTCGGTCAGATGCTTGCGCAGCTCTTCTTCCTTGCCCGCCTTGATGGCCGCGGCTTGCTCCTCGAGCTGCTTGGCGAGTTCCTTGAAATACTTGTGGTCCTTCAGAAGCTCCGAAAGCTGCTCGGACTTCTCGATGGAGGTGGTGCCGACGAGAATCGGCTGGCCGCGATTTTTGGCTTCCGCGATGGACTGCACGATGGCGGCAAGCTTCTCGCGCTGCGTGCGATAGATCTCGTCGTCTTCATCGATACGGCTGACGGAAAGATTGGTCGGAATGTCGATGACTTCGAGCCCGTAGATATCCATGAACTCGCTGGCTTCCGTCATCGCCGTGCCCGTCATGCCGGCGAGCTTCTTGTAGAGACGGAAGTAGTTCTGGAACGTGATCGAGGCCAGCGTCTGGTTCTCGGGCTGGATCTCGACTTTCTCCTTAGCTTCGAGCGCCTGATGCAGGCCTTCGGAATAGCGGCGTCCCGGCATCATGCGGCCGGTGAACTCGTCGATAATGACGACCTGGCCGCCCTTGACAATGTAATCCTTGTCGCGCTGGAAGAGCTTGTGGGCCTTCAGCGCCTGCGTGAGGTGATGGACGATCGTGACGTTGTCGATGTCGTAGAGCGTGCCCTTCAGAAGGCCCGCTTCTTCGAGCACCCGCTCCATCTTTTCGTTGCCGGCCTCGGTGAAGGAAACCTGGCGCTGCTTCTCGTCAAGCTCGAAATCCTCGGCCGTGACGAGCTTCATCATCTCGTCGATCGACTGGTAGAGATCGGCGCGGTCGTCCAACGGGCCCGAGATGATCAAGGGCGTGCGCGCTTCGTCGATGAGGATCGAGTCAACTTCGTCGACGATGGCGTAAATGTGCGGCCGCTGCACCATCTCGGTGTAGTTCATCTTCATATTATCGCGGAGATAATCGAAGCCGAGCTCGTTGTTCGTGCAGTAGGTCACGTCGCAGGCGTAGGCGATCTTGCGGGCCTCGTCGCTCATGTCGTGGACGATGCAGCCGACGGTGAGGCCGAGGAAGCGGTAGACCTGACCCATCCAATCGGCGTCGCGTTTGGCGAGGTAATCGTTGACGGTAACGACGTGCACGCCCTTACCGGTCAGCGCGTTCAGGTACACGGGAAGCGTGGCGACGAGCGTTTTACCTTCGCCGGTTTTCATCTCCGAAATGTCGCCCTGGTGCAGAACCATGCCACCGATGAGCTGGACGTCGAAATGGCGCTGGCCGAGCGTGCGTTTTGCGGCTTCGCGAACAGTCGCGAATGCGGGCACGAGCAGATCGTCGAGCGACTTACCGTCGTTCAGCTGCTGGCGGAACTGTTCAGTGCGCGCCCTAAGCTCTTCGTCCGAAAGGTCCTGCAGCTCGGGCTCAAGCGCGTTGATTGCCGCGACGCGCGAACGAAAGCCTCTAACTCTCCTCTCGTTCGAGGAACCGAATATCTTCGAAGCGAGGTTACCGAACGAGAGCATATTTTAGATCCGTCCTAAAAATCCGTTTGGCCACGCCCCCTGGCGCGGCCGGCTCAGTTTTCCTGTCGCAGGGCAGCATTTAAGCAAAAAATACGCGGCAAGGCACATTCCCTGCCGCGGCTGCGTCAACGTTCCCCCTGCGCTGCGAATTGCGCGGTCGACACGGGCCTTAAAAACCCGTCGCGATTAGGGGCAGACATAAGAACTAGCCCCCCTGACTGTCAATGTTCAGCGATAGAACGCTGGCGTAGGAGATTTTCTGCCTGTGGCCAAGATTTAACTTGGTTTTCGTGCCTTGGCCCGCTATCGAAGCGCGCTTGCCGGCCGCCCGCGTGCGGTGTCGCCGTCGTGCCCAAACGAGGCTCGAGACGGTAGTTTCAAGATCCTCAACCCCCAATGCGGAGCCGACGCTGATGAAGCGCATCCCACTCGTTCTCATGACTTTGGCGCTGGCGGGCTTTGCCGCACCCTTCACGGCGGTTGCCGAAGACAAGGTCGTCGCCACGATCGACGGCAAACCCATCACGGAAGGTGATCTTGCCGTGGCGGAGAGCGAAATCGGCTCCGACATGGGCAGCATGCCGGCGGACCAGAAGCGCACGTCGCTGCTCGAATTTCTCATCGACAATCAGCTTTTTGCCGAAGCTGCCGAAGGCGCGAAGCTGAACCAGGGCGCCGACTTCGACACTCGTCTCAACTACTTGAAACGGCGGGCACTTCGGGAGCTGTATTTCGAAAAAGTCATCAAGACTTCGGTTAGCGATGCGGATGCCCGCAAGATCTACGACGATCAAGTCAAGCTTTTGAAGCCGGAGGAAGAAGTATCGGCACGGCATATTCTGGTCGCGACCGAAGACGAAGCCAAGGCTTTGAAAGAAAAGATCAACAAGGGCGCCGACTTTGCTCAGCTCGCCAAGGAAAACTCGAAAGATCCGGGCTCCAAGGACGATGGCGGCAACCTCGGATACTTCGGTCACGGGCAAATGGTGCCGCAGTTCGAAGATATCGTGTTCAAGCTGAAGAAGGGCGAAGTCTCCGATCCAGTCAAGACGCAGTTCGGCTGGCACCTCGTAAAGCTCGAGGACCGGCGCACGAAGCAGCCGCCGGCATTCGACATCGTCAAGGACCGGATCGTTCAGTCCCTGCTGCTGCAGAAAGCACAGCAGACGGCTATCGGACTGCGCGGCAAGTCGAAGATTGAGATCGTCGATCCGGAGATCAAGAAGACGGTCGATGCGCGCAATGCAGCGATCCAGGCCCAGTCCAAGCCGGCAGCCGCTGAACCGCCCAAGGACGCTCCGAAGGATGCACCGGCGGAGGCGCCGAAGCCCTGAGCTTCGGCTTTTTACTTTCAGTCTCATAATTCCTGGTCGGGCCGCTATTGATTATGGCGGCCCGATCTGTTTCAGGGGAGCCTCATATCCTGATAGCCTGACCGGAGATCCCACGATGGGCAAAGTCTCGAGCGTTTCGCCGTTCGCCCCCAAGACCCTCGCCAAATTGCCCATCATCGACGGCGTCGCGTTCGCGACTGCCGAGGCCGGAATTCGCTACAAAAATCGCACCGACCTATTGCT
>JAEWCT010000186.1 GCA_023390485.1 Pseudomonadota bacterium | reverse complement strand
TGTCGGCGAGTTTTTTCTGAATGAGCTGGGTGGCGGCGAGCGGCTTGCCAAATTGTTTGCGGTCGAGCGTGTATTGGCGCGCGGCGTGGAAGCAGAATTCCGCCGCTCCGAGCGCACCCCAGGCGATGCCGTAGCGGGCGCGGTTGAGGCATCCGAAGGGTCCGGCGAGACCCGATGCATTCGGGAGAAGTGCGTCTTCCGGAACGACGACGCCGTCCATGACGATTTCGCCGGTGACGGATGTGCGCAAGGAAAGCTTGCCTCCAATCTTCGGCGCGGAGAGGCCCTTCATGCCTTTTTCGAGAATGAAGCCACGGATCTTGTCTCCATGCTCCGCGGACTTTGCCCACACGACGAAAACGTCGGCGATGGGCGAATTGGTGATCCACATTTTTGAGCCGGTGAGGCGGTAGCCGCCGGGAATTTTTTCGGCGCGCGTTCGCATGCCGCCGGGGTCCGATCCGGCATCGGGCTCGGTCAGACCGAAACAGCCGATCCATTCGCCGCTCGCGAGCTTGGGCAAGTATTTCTGGCGCTGCTCTTCGCTGCCGTAGGCGTGGATCGGATACATGACGAGCGACGATTGCACGCTCATCATCGAACGGTAGCCGGAATCGACGCGTTCGATTTCGCGGGCGATCAAGCCGTAGGCGACGTAGCTCGATCCGGAGCCGCCGTACTCGGCGGGCAGGGTGCAGCCAAGGAGGCCGAGTTCGCCCAATTCGCGAAAAATATCGGGGTCGGTCTTTTCCTGCGCGTAGGCTTCGACGACGTAGGGCTGAAGCTTGTGCTGCGCGAACGCATTCGCGGTGTCGCGGATCAGCATTTCGTCTTCGGTCAGCTGATCATCGAGCAGCAAGGGGTCTTCCCACACGAAACTTGAGCTTGCCGACACGTCATACTCCCGGATCGATTTGTTGTTGGCGCGCACTCTATTGGGTCAGCCGCGCATTGGGAAACAGGTAAGTCTGATCTATTCCGCTGGTCTGCGATGCCGTCTTGGTGCATTGCCCGTTTGCGCCGGCGGTGGTATCGGGCCGATCGGTCAGGATGTCAGCAACGGCCGGTCGATTTCGCGCTTTTTTTATTCAATGCGGCGGCAGATGCTTCAAGCGGTGTGGAAGGATAGCGGAACATGTCTCGTCGGCCTCTCGTTGGCGTCATTTGCTGCATGCGTATTCCGGAAGACCCGGTGCAGGGTGTTGCCGAGCGTTATCTGCGGGCGGCGCCCTTCATGGGTGCGGACTTCGTGCTTGTGCCCTCGATGCCCGAAATCTCGAATGCTGCGTCCATTCTAAGCCGTCTCGACGGGATACTCTTGACCGGAAGCCCCTCGAACGTTGCACCGAGCCATTATCGCAGCCCCGATGCGGGGGAGGGGCCATTCGATCCCCGGCGCGATGAGACCGCGTTCCGGCTGATATCGGAATCGGTCGAGCAGGACCGGCCGGTGCTCGGCATTTGCCGAGGCTTTCAAGAGATCGCGGTTGCCTACGGCGCCAGTCTCCGGCGCGATCTCGGCCAGGCGGAGCGGGCGCAGATTCACCATACGCCGGCGGGATTGCCGATGGATCAGATGTTCGCGCTCGAACATCGGGTGGATTTGGCATCCGGCGGCATCCTGGAGCGCACGATGGGCCGGCCGTCAATCGTCGTCAACTCGGCACACTTTCAGGGCGTGAACGATCTCGGCAGTAAACTTACCATTGAAGCGACAAGCGCGGACGGCATTGTCGAAGGGATTCGTCCGGCAAGCGGGGAACGCATTCTTGCTGTGCAATGGCATCCGGAATGGCGCGTTGCCGACAATCCGGATTCGCGTGAGCTGTTCGCCTGGTTCGGCTTGCTGCTCAAGGGAGCGACCATGCGCGAAGCCGCCGACATCGTCGCCGAAAAGACGGCGCTCGCTTAGTGCTGCAGTTTAGTGCTTTTGGGCGACGATGTGCTCGAGCGCGCCTTGCACACCGGTGATCAGAACCTGAACGCCGATGCAGAGCAACAGAAACGCCGAGAGGCGGGTGAGAATGCGGGTGCGCGCGGGGCCGAGCAGATCGACCACGCGCTCTGCGTAGGCGTAGCAAAAGCCGACGAGGAAGGCGATGGCGAGAGCCGCGCCGCAGACGCCAGTGTAGAAGGGCAGCAGCTCAGCGACAGGTGAGTTGGGGCGCGTCGCACTCAAGGCGATTGCGACTGAGATCGTCCCGGGGCCTGTCGTGAACGGCATCGTCAAGGGGAAGAAGGCGACATCGCTGCTCCATGCGGCAGCCTTTTCAGTCGTCGCATGGTCCTGCTTGCGGTCTTCGGTTTCCTGCGGATTGTAAAGCATGCGCCAGCCGCTGACGGCGACGACCGCTCCGCCCGCGACACGCAGCGCGTCGATGCTGACGCCGAAAAAGCTCATCAGGGTGGCGCCAATCAAAAGCGACACGAGCATCACGATCGCCGAGTAGAGGGCGACGCGCCAGGCGAGCCAAGTGCGTTCGCTTACCGGCCGGCCAATTGTGATCTGGCTATAGATCAGTGCCCCACCGAGCGGATTCACAATTGAAAACAGGGCGGGAAACGCAATCAGAAAGTTTGCGGTGATCGCGCTCCAATATTCCATCGGTTGGGCCTATCGATAAA
>JAEWCT010000181.1 GCA_023390485.1 Pseudomonadota bacterium | reverse complement strand
TGAGTGTCGCGAGCTTCGCAGACCTCGGCGTGTCGGATTATGGCGGCCCCATTCTAGGCCCCGTGCAACTGACCGATAAACGCGCGATCCGCCGCCTATGGCGCACGGTGCGGCGCGCCATGAGCGACATCGATCTCATCCGCTTCGAGCGGATGCCCGCAGACATCGGCGGCCGACCGAATCCGCTTCTGACACGCCACGGCATCTCGTCAGCAAAAAATTCCGGCAGCGCTCTGAGTGTGCCCGTCACGGTCGAAACGTATCTTGCGGGCATCGACAACAAATGCCGCAAGGAAATCGAACGTTGCCAGCGGCGATGGCAGGAGGAAAAAGCGTCGCGCTTCTACCGCGCCACCACGGCCGAAGAAATCGCGCACGTCTATCTCGCGCTCGAAGAACAGCAGGCGCGCCGCCACGCCGCGCTGCATACGAAAAACATCCTCGACGAGCCGAGCTATCGCTCTTTCTACGAACGCTTGGCGATCGACGGGTCCAACGCCGGCCTGAGCGCGCTCTTCGCACTCGAAGTGAACGGCGAGATCATCGCCACCCTTTTCGGTATCGTCCACGGCGGCACCTTCACCCGGCTCTTCCTTTCGACGGCCGGAGAAGAGTGGAGCCATCTCTCGCCGGGCAGGCTCGCCCTTATCGAAGCCATGAAATATCTCACCGCCTCGGGGGTCCACCGCTTCGATATGGGCATCAGCGAGCACCCCCTGGCCCGCGGCTTCGGAGCCGAGCCGGTGCCGCTTTACGATCTGGTGGTACCGGTGAACGGGTTCGCTGCCCCAAGTGCCCTGTTTCACGCCCTGAAAGGACGCCTCCGCGCCAAATGGGCATCCTGGGCGGCCGGAGCCGGCTAACTAGCTGGCCCACGTGGATTTTAAGGACTTCCGGAGCGCCTTTCCTCGTGCCGGTCCATCCGATATAAGGCGGGCTCACGCGCTGGACGCCCGTAAGGTGTCACGGCAACTTCTCTATTTGCGGTCTGGTCCCCAACATCCTCATGTCAAAAGTGAATACAAGCACGCGCCCTGAAGCGCGCCTCGCAAAAGGCTTCCGCGATATCGAGGCGGCCGAGCTTCGGGGTCTGAACGACATGATCGTGCAGATCCGCGAAGTCTACGATCGCTACGGCTTCGAGGCGCTGGAGACGCCCGCGATCGAGTACACCGACGCGCTCGGCAAATTCCTCCCCGACCAGGACCGCCCGAACGCCGGCGTCTTCTCGTTCCAGGACGTCGTGCCGGAGGCGCGCGGGGAAAAAGACAACGAGCAGTGGATGAGCCTGCGCTATGATCTGACCGCGCCGCTCGCCCGCTACGTCGCGCAGAATTTTCAAAATTTGCCGAAGCCGTTCCGGCGTTATGCGTTCGGCAACGTCTACCGGAACGAGAAGCCGGGTCCGGGCCGCTTCCGTCAGTTCATGCAGTTCGACGCCGATACGGTCGGAGCGGAAGGCGTCGCGGCCGATGCCGAGCTGTGCATGCTCGCCGCCGACACGCTCGAAGCGCTGGGCGTGAAACGCGGCGACTACGTGATTAAGGTCTCAAGCCGGAAGCTTCTCGATGGCTTGCTGAACGCCGCCGGCCTTGAAGGTGACGACAATGCCGCGCGCCGTCTCACCGTTCTGCGCGCAGTCGATAAACTCGATCGGCTGGGGCTCGAAGGTGTTGCCGCTCTGTTGGGCAAAGGCCGCAAGGATGAAAGCGGCGACTTCACGAAAGGCGCCGAGCTTTCTCCCGCTCAGACGATGGAAGTCATCGGGTTTCTCGAACGGCCTATAGCTGAGAATGCCGCCAATCCGGTGTTCAAAGCTGGAGTCGATGACCTGCTGCAGATTCAAAACATCTGCAAGGTTGCAGGATACGAGGAAAATCGCATTCGCCTTGATCAGACGGTCGTCCGCGGCCTCGAGTACTACACCGGACCTGTCTTCGAAGCCGAGCTGACCTTCGAAGTTAAAGACGATGAGGGCAAGCCCGTGCGCTTCGGCTCCGTCGGCGGTGGCGGCCGTTACGATGATCTCGTCGCCCGCTTCACCGGCGAGAAGGTTCCGGCGACGGGCTTCTCGATCGGCGTCTCGCGCCTGCAGGCAGCGCTGTCGCTAATCGGCGACAAGAAAGCCAAAGCCCTCGGTCCCGTCGTCGTCCTCGTCATGGATAAGGCCGAAATCGCGACCTACCAGAAAATGACGCAAGCGCTGCGCAACGCCGGTATCCGTGCCGAGATGTACCTCGGGTCATCGGGCATGAAGGCCCAGATGAAATACGCGGACAAGCGCAACAGCCCGTGTGTCATCATCCAAGGCTCCGACGAGCGCGCGAAGGGCGAGGTAACGATCAAGGATCTGATCGAAGGCGCGAAAGCCGCTGCCGCGATCAAGGACAACAAGGAATGGAAGGAAGCTCGCCCGGCGCAGTTCTCTGTCTCCAAGGCGAACCTGATCCAGGAAGTTCACAAGCTCATCAAGCTTCACCAGGAATAGATCATGCCAGCGGAGACGGCGCAAAATATCGAAGCGCTGGCATCGCAAGCGCAGACGTTGATGTCGGTCTTTACGAAGGCCGGCTACGACGCCGTCGCGCCGTCGATCATTCAGCCGGCAGACGTCTTTCTCGACGTCATCGGCGAGAGCCTGCGCGCACGCACGTATGTCTTCACCGATCAGGACGGCGCCGAGCTGTGCCTCCGGCCGGATATCACCGTGCCGACATGCCGCCTCCATTTGGAGCGCTACGCCGATTTTCCCGCGACGCCCGCGCGCTATTGCTACAACGGCCCGGCTTTCCGCTATCAGCCACAAGGCGCCACCGCGTCCCACCCGCGCGAATTCCGTCAGGCAGGCATTGAGCGGTTCGGCGATCCCTCGCGCGAAGCCGCCGAAGCCGAGACCGTGGCCATCGTCGTCAAGGCGATCGAAAAAGTCGGCCTCAAGGAATGGACGGTGAGGCTCGGCGACCTCGGACTGTTTTCGAGCGTTCTCGATGCGGCCGGCGTCTCGCCGAATTGGAAAAAGCGGCTGGACGATGCGTTCCTGAAGCCGCAGTCGTTTCGCGAAGCCCTGAAGACCTTCGCCTCGGGCGCCCGCGTCGCATCTCCAGGCATCCCCGAGGAGCTGCTGGCGTCACTCCAGCGCGATGATTGGGAAAAGAGCGAAGCAGCCGTTGCCGTCTATCTCGAGGAAAATGCCATCGAGCTTCTCGGCACCCGCACGCTTTCCGATATCACCGAACACCTCATCGTCATGGCCGAGGACCGTCAAGAAAAGCCGCTCGACGCCCGTGCTATCGAGTTGATCGCGCGCTATGTCGAAGTCTCGGGACCGGCGACGACCGCTGGCGATAGGATCGCGTCGCTTCTCAAGGGTGCGGCGAACGGCGCTGGCATCGCCTTGGAGACCTATGACCGGCGTCTCGCGCTTCTTGCCAACGCCGGCGTCGATCTCGAACGCGTAACGTTCTCGGCCGAATTCGGCCGGACGCTCGCCTATTACTCGGGGCTGGTGTTTGAAGTGAATTCGGCGTGTCTCGACGCGAAAAGCCCGATCGCCAATGGCGGCCGGTACGATGGACTGATGCGCGCAGCTGGCGCGAACGCCGAAGTTCCGGCAGTCGGTGCAGCCATTCATTC
>JAEWCT010000170.1 GCA_023390485.1 Pseudomonadota bacterium | reverse complement strand
CCAGGTGCATCGTGAAGACCAGGATCTTAGCGTCCTTGTCCCACTGGCGGATGTGGCGCACGCCTTCTATGCCACTCGCACCCGGAAGGGCGAGGTCCATAACGACGACCTTCGGCCGATGTTCCTTGTAAGCCCGGTATGCCTCCTGTGCATCGCCGGCCTCTGCGCAAACGTGAAATTCCGCCTGACGCTCGAGAAGGCGATGGTACCCTTCTCGAACGATTGGATGATCGTCCACGAGAAGAATTGTAACCGCACTCATGCGGTCGCCTCGCCGAATGCCAGGTCGCCACGCGATCCGAGAAGCGGGATGAGAGCGGCGACGCGCACGCCCTTCGCGGCCTTGCCGATGGACAGGCTACCGCCGAGAGCGGAAATGCGCTCGCGCATTCCGAGGATTCCGTGGCCGTGACCGTAGCCACGATTGATATGGGTTGCATCGCCGCCGCCATCATCTTCCACGGTCAGGCTGATCGTGTCGCGCTCCGCGCCAAGGTGCTCGACTTTGAGGCGCACTTCAGTCGGCGACCCGTGTTTCATGGCATTGGTCAGACATTCCTGCGCAACGCGATAAATGTCGATCGCGACCTGCTTCGGC
This sequence comes from Pseudomonadota bacterium, assembly GCA_023390485.1. Classification (GTDB taxonomy): domain Bacteria; phylum Pseudomonadota; class Alphaproteobacteria; order Rhizobiales; family Hyphomicrobiaceae; genus Hyphomicrobium_B. The sequence goes on along the minus strand of JAEWCT010000170.1, from coordinate 2,961 downwards.
AGAGCCGTCAGTTTCCCGATGACGTTCAGGCGGACAACGGCGCGAGAGGCCTGCGCATTGTGGTCCGAGACGAGTTGATGAAGACTGGCTTCGAGCCCGATCTCGTCGATATTCTGCGAACGCAGGCGCACGAGCGCGCCACGCAGGTTTTCCATCATGCGCTGCTGGGCCCGGGTGATCGCACGCGCATCGTCCACGAGATCCTCTCGGTCCGGCGGCGCTCCCGCTTCGATGCTCGCCGCGAGAGCCGCCGTTGCGGTCAGGCACTGGCCGAATTCGTCATGCAGATCGCGTGCGAGTGCGCGGCGTTCCTCTTCCTGCACCTGAAACAGCCGCGTCGTAAGCGCGTTGCGCGCTGCGTTGGTGCGTGCCAGCTCCTCCGAGAGGTCGTTGACGGCGCGGGCGATGAGATTGAACTCCGCCGTCCGGAACCGCGGCAGCCGCCATCCGAGATCGCCCTGCTCCAACTTCCGCAGGCCCTCGATGATTGTCCGTGCCGGGATAAGCGCGTGGCCGATCATCAAGGTCGCGAGAATGATTATTGCTGCCGACATGGCGATTGCGACGCCGACGACGATCGAGACCTGATGCCAGGAGAGGCGCAGCGCAGCGTCCGGCTGCGCGGCGGACAGGACGTATCCCGCGTCCTTGTCGCGAATAGAAAGATAGCGCTTTTGCTCGATCTGAGGACCGAAGAGAAAATCATATGTTGCTGCGAACCAAGCAGGGGCGGGCTCGCCGAGCGCTTCGATCTGACTGCAGAGTTGACGCGGGTCGATGCCGGGAGGTTTGGCCGTCACGCAAATTCCGGGGGAAACGATGCTTGCGGTTGACAACGTTTCCCAGTCGGGCATCGGCAGAAGCGTCTCCCGGCTCACGCCGTTACGCCAAACAAGTTTTTGCCAGTAAAGGCCCGCGAGATGCTGGCTGACGCGGTCCGCCGTCGCCGCCGTCTGGGCATCAATCGAGCGATGGGCATCGATCATGACCCAACCGATTGCCGCAGCCAGACACAACAACACAACGGCCAAAAGACGCCCGACGAGGTGGAACATCAGATGCACGGCACAGCTCCATATTTCGCGTCTTCCGATTTGGCACCGACTAGGGCGCCGTTGGCAAGACCCTAGCCCATCTTCGGGCATATTGCCCAACTCTTCGCGTGGCCGGTGCCCTTCTCGAAATGGCCGTGTTGTCCTCAATCTCGGCGCGAACGGGAACTCCAACCGGCGTGGGACATGTGAACTTGGAATATCGCAAGGAATTTCCGACCGAGACGGCGACATGGGTACGGCGCACGCCCCTGTTGTACTGGCTGATCTTCACCGGCGTGACGGCCTTCGCGGCGGTGCTGCTCTGGCACTTCGGCCTCATCCAGCAGATGGTCGTCAGCGACCGCACGCACATTTCGTCGTTGATCGCGCTTCTCTACATCGGTGCATCGCTGCATTGCCTATGGCGGACCATCATCATTTCTCGGGAAGAGGATGCGGCACGGCAGGCGGGGGAACTCGTGGCCGCAGACCGCCGCTTTCTCGCCTTGAGCAAGGGCGGTCCGAGCGCTGCCGGAGAACTTCCCGATGGATTGATCACGGCGCACATCCGCAATCTGGCCACGAAGGCCAGCCTGCAGGGCGGCGCTCGTCTCGACCAGACCCTGCTGCTGAGGGGCTTGGCTGGCCAGCTTCGCGGCTCAAACCACTTCGGCTCGTTCGCCAGCGACACCCTGATGAAGCTCGGCCTGCTCGGCACGATCATCGGCTTCATCATGATGCTGGCGCCGATCGCCGGTCTCGATGCGGACAATCGCGGCGCGCTCAAGTCTTCCATGACGCTGATGAGCGACGGCATGGCGGTTGCCATGTACACGACGCTCGCGGGTCTCGTCGGGTCGATCCTTATCAAAATTCAATATTACATGCTCGATGACGCCACGAGCCGGTTGTTCAACCTCGCGGTCGGCATGACCGAAGTCCATGTCGTCTCGGCATTGGAACGGCAATCGGCGGCTAGCCAATGATCGACGATTTCGATCTCGTCCCACGCGACGAGCCCTTCGATCCCTTTGGCGTCATGCTGTTCAAGGCGCTTCAAGTCATCGCCTTTTTATTCTTCATCACGCTGGTGATGGTGGCGCCCGACGCGAAGAGCGGCAAGGTCGACACCAAGGCGGAATTTCTCATCACGATATCGTGGCCGGACAACCATCCGGACGATGTCGATCTCTTCGTGCAAGATCCGCTCGGGCATATTGCCTTCTATCGGCGCCGTGAGGCCGGGTTCATGGTGCTCGATCGCGACGATCGCGGCGGCGCGAACGACTTCATCATGGTCGGAGACACGAAAGTCGACTCGCCAATACGACAGGAAATTGTGAGCATTCGCGGCATCGTCGCGGGCGAATACACAGTCAACGTCTATCATTTCACAGCTGTCACCGGGAAGCCCGTGCCGGTTTCGGTGAAGGTCGAAAGGCTCAATCCCACCGTACAGGTCGTGCACTACGACACGATCGAGCTCAACGAAGGCGGTGAAGAGAAGACGGCAGTCCGCTTCACGATGGATAAGGCAGGGCAAGTCACCGGCGTCAATCGCGAGCAGAAGAGTTTGTTGCGGCAGCTCGCCTCTTTCAACGGCATGGTGTGGACTGGCATGGGCATGGATAAAGGCGAGACCAAGTGAGCTTGCAAAGTGAAATTCTCGGCCTTGCCATTGCGTATGCGGCGCTCGGCGTCCTGCTTTTGATCGCGCTGACGCGGACCAATCTGCCTGTGAAAGCCAAAACCGGCGCGATCATCGCGACGAGCGTCCTCTACGTCTTCGTTTTCTTCAGGCTGCATGGTTTGCTTGGGTGGTCTGCCTACGAAACCATGCCACCGCGGTTTGAACTCTTGTGGGGGCGGGTCGTCGAACGAAATTTCGTCGACAACGAACCCGGTTCGATTCATCTTTGGGTCGAAG